>JBHLOX010000126.1:0-7761 GCA_048940045.1 Promethearchaeota archaeon | reverse complement strand
CCAGGTTTTGGCGAGCTAGCTTCTAGTAGAATTGATAGCTGACCAATGCTGGATAGTATCCACGGAGTGTGTTTCATCAGGTTCCTCCGGAAACTTCGTCCGATTTAGACATTCGCATTACTTAACTCAGAAAGCGTAAAAAGGGAGGAAATTCGAATCCAACGCATGTCTAAGGTGTACGTTCCTGCACGCTTGCAGTTTTCTCATGTTGGAATATTCGTATCAATCTTAGTATATCTCGCAGTAAGGGGGTTCTTTGTCGTCTTAAGGATTGGCGGTGTTTTGTGGAGTCAAGCTGGAGGCTATCTCGCCATCGCATTTCCACTCGCTCCTGTTATAGTATTAGGTTTCACCTCCTGTGTTATCTCATACGCCTTTTCCTACCTCGGACTGTGGATGATGGATAACAATCAGTATATTCTCGGAGTAATTACGATATTTCTTTCAGTGATAATCATCCCAGGTGCTCTTGGTGTCTATTCCTGGTTTGGATTCACAATTAATTTCTAGTAGTCTACAATCTTTGGAATCACTTCAGTGGCTCTTCCTCTGATGACAATGTCTGCCACCGAATCCCTGTTTATACCTTCAAGACTGACAAGAATTATCTTGGCTCCAGAGTTCTTGGCTAGCTGAGGTAAAAACGCGGCTGGATATATAGTAAGGCTTGTCCCGATGACAAGCATCAGGTCAGTAGTTCGACATAATTCAGCGGCTTTTGACATTGCAGCTTCCGGGAGTGGTTCACCAAAAAGAATCGCTTCGGATTTTAGGACTCCATTACATTTCTCACATCTTGGTGGAATCTCTCCATTAACAACACTCTCATGAACCGTTTCACCAACATACTCTGCATTGCATTCTATACAATATGCTCGGAGGTAATTGCCATGAAGCTCAACAACACGTTCACTCCCAGCTGCTTGGTGCAAATTGTCAATATTCTGAGTGATAATACCAATCAATTTTCCATCTTTCTCTAATTTTACGAGACCTTTGTGTGCATTATTTGGTTCAGCTTTCAAAATTGTTTCAGCGAGTTCGCGACCCATTGTCCAGAATTTTGTAGGATTTTGCATGAAACTCTCGATGGTAGCGTATTCGTGAGGATCATAACGTTCCCACAATCCACCTTCTGAACGGAAATCAGGAATTCCAGAGTCAACGCTAATTCCTGCACCAGTTAGGGCTGTAATCTTCTTGCTTTTAAAAACAAGTTCCTTAGCCTGCTTGATTGCATTAATGTCCAGCATCTTATGCGAAATCGAGTAGTCATCCTTCATTTTGTTTTCGGTTTCAACGAAAAATTGCCAAGTCGAAAAGTTTTTCTTGGTTAAACAGAGGATTCGCCCGAGTCACCGAGGGGAGCTGAAAAATCAAACCAGTCCCCTACTTACGATCCCTTTCTGTACGATTTGTCAGTCAGTGATTACTACGAATAGGCAGTGTGATTCTGGAATGCATGAAGAAGAGAAGACGGATCAGGATATCGAGATAGATCTTTCTGATGACGATATTGAGGATGAGGATACCTTTGAGATCTCTCCTGAAGATCCATTGTATTCTCAACTTGATGAAGAGTGTGAAAAGTCAAAGGAACTCTTTGAAAAACTTCAGAGATTGCAGGCTGAGTTTGACAACTATCGAAAGCGCATGGATGCACGATTTTCAGATGTGGCGAAATTCGCTAGTGAGGACATTCTTCTGAAAGTTCTTGATGTCTACGATAATCTCCTAAGAGCACTTGAGATGGACTTTGCAGATGATCCAAAAGCAGCCAAAGATGGCATAAATGCTATTCAGCAGCAATTCGAAAAGATGTTATCACTGGAAGGAGTCCGTCCGATAGAATCGGTTGGGAAGGAGTTCGATCCCTACTATCAACATGCAGTTCAGAGAGTATACGATCATGCGAAACCAGATGGTGTTATTCTCGAGGAGTTTCAACGGGGTTACATGCTCAGAGAAAAGGTTCTTCGTCCTGCGGTTGTCTGTGTAAACCGACACGAGGATAGCACTGTCGAGACAAGTAATGATGAAGATAATAATGACGATTCGGAAAATAGTGGTGAATAACAATGGCAGGTAAGATTGTAGGAATTGATCTAGGGACTACTAACTCAGGTATTGCATATATGGAAGGTGGAAAACCAACCATAATCCCTAATGCTGAAGGAAAGCGGCTAACTCCGTCTGTTGTAGGTATAACTACCAAAGGTGAGATTATTGTGGGTGAGTTAGCCAAACGGCAGGCTGTTTCAATGCCGGAGAGAACAGTGCGTTCAATCAAACGAAAGATGGGACAGGATTACAAAGTCAAAATTGGTGATAAGGAATACACTCCCCAAGAGATTTCCGCAATGATATTGACCAAGATGAAGAAGGATGCAGAAGCTTTTCTTGGCGAGTCTATTGAAAAAGCGGTCATAACTGTACCCGCGTATTTCAATGACAGTCAGAGACAAGCCACCAGAGATGCTGGTAGAATAGCTGGTTTTGAAGTCGAAAGAATAGTGAATGAACCAACTGCTTCAGCTTTAGCATATGGACTTGAGAAGAGCAAGGAAGTCAAGGCTCTTGTATACGATCTTGGTGGTGGAACATTTGACGTGTCAATCTTGGATATCGGCGAGGTTGATGGAGAGGTTGTTTACGAAGTCTTATCCACAAGCGGTAACACTCAACTTGGAGGTGATGATTGGGACCAGCGAGTCATCGATTGGATGGTAGATGAGTTCAAGAATCAGACTGGTGTTGACCTGTCTAATGATCTCTCAGCATTACAGCGAGTCAGAGATGCTGCGGAGCAGGCCAAGATTGAGCTCTCAACTGTGATGCAAACAAACATCAATCTTCCCTATATTTCAGCTGATGAAAGTGGACCAAAGCATCTCAATTTAGATCTTTCACGTTCCCATTTCGAAAAGATGTCCGATGATCTTGTTGATTCTACTGTGGGTCCAATCAGACAAGCACTAAGTGATGCAAAACTGGAACCTGAACAAATCAACAAGATTCTGTTGGTTGGTGGAGCAACCCGAATGCCAATGATCCAAAAGGTCATTCGCGATCTTTTTGGAAAAGAAGGTGATAAGAGTATTAATCCAGATGAATGTGTAGCTCTTGGAGCTGCTGCACAAGCTGGAGTGTTATCCGGTGATGTCAGAGATATCCTCCTACTTGATGTTACTCCTCTAACATTGGGAATTGAAACATTGGGTGGAATTGCTACTCCTTTGATTGACCGTAATACGACCGTTCCAACCCGGAAGAGTAAGATTTTCTCGACTGCTGCAGATGGTCAGACAGCAGTTGACATCCATGTGGTACAGGGTGAGAGAAAGATGGCCTTAGATAACATGACCCTCGGAAGATTCCAGCTTGTAGGAATCCCTCCTGCTCCTCGTGGAACTCCACAAATAGAAGTTACATTTGACATTGATGCAAATGGAATTGTGAATGTGACCGCAAAGGACACTGCTACTGGTAACGAACAATCAATTACAATCACTGCTAGTACAAACCTTACTGATGGAGATGTTGAGCGAATGGTCAAAGACGCAGAGAAGTATGCAGAGGAAGACGCCAAACGTCAAGATGCAGTAGAAACCAGAAATACAGCAGATCAGATGATCTACCAAGGCGAGAAGCTAATCAAAGACCTTGGAGATAAAGTTCCTGCAGATCTCAAGAAGCAGTTTGAAACAAAGGCGGCCGAAGTACAAAAGGCAATTGAAGCTGACAACCTAGCGAAGATGAAATCCGGTGCCGAGGAGCTTCAACAGATTATATACAAGATATCCGAGAAAGTCTATGGTGCTGCTGGTCCGGGAGCCGCGGGACCAGGGGCCGCAGGATTCGATCCAAGTCAGATGGCTGGTGCTGGAGCAACAGGTCCGAAACCAGACCAGGAATCGAAGGAAGACGAAGAAGACGTTGTTGATGTCGATTTCGAAGATCTCGACTGAGCATCGGCGATGGGTGATACCAATTGGCTGAGGATGACTACTATGACATTCTGGGTGTTAGCCGTAGTGCAACCCAGGATGAAATAAAGAAGGCATACCGACGACTTGCTAAACAGTATCACCCAGATCGCAATCCTGACAAAGGCGCTGAGGAGAAACTCAAGCGAGTCAATGAGGCTTATGATGTACTGAGTGATTCAGAGAAACGAGCAAATTATGATCGATATGGTACTGCCGATTTCCAAGGTATTAACATGGATGGGTTTGGAGATATCTTCAGTTCCTTGTTTCGAGGGTTTGGCGGTTTTGGTGACATTGGTTTTGGGCGAAGAGGTCGAGCTGGGCCGCCACCCGGCCAAACACTCCGGATGACTATCAACCTAACTTTCGAAGAGGCTTTCTTTGGTACAGAGAAGGAGATTGCCTTTCGGAGAAAAATAACATGTGAGAATTGTGGAGGCAGCGGGGCAAAACCCGGTTCTTCACCTACAAAATGTCGAACTTGTGGTGGTCAAGGTCAAGTCGTGAGGTCTATGGGTGGCTTCATGAGTGTAGCTCAAACATGTCCTACCTGTCGAGGTCTCGGAGAGTCAATTGATTCACCCTGTCCAAAATGCAAGGGCCAAGGATTACAGGATGAACGAAAGGAAACAAAAGTACCTATTCCTCCTGGAGTGGAGGATGGGCAAGGCATACGAATCCAAGCCGGTGGTAACTTTGGAGCTCGAGGTGGTCCGCCTGGTGATCTCATAATAATGTTCTCAGTAGAACCTGACGACTTGTTCGTGCGAAGAGGTCTACATGTCTATATGGAAATCGATATCCCCTTCTCAGTTGCTGTATTGGGTGGAGAGGAGGAAGTTCCGACAATGTGGGGGAACAGTAAGATAAAGGTGAAAAAGGGAACCGATGGCGGTACCCTATTCAGGATGAAAGGCAAAGGTGTTCATACTCAGGATGGCCGAAGTGGAGATCAACTTGTACGTGTCAATATCCACATACCCCGGAAGCTAAACAAAGAACAAAAGGAACTACTACGTCAGTTTGATGAGGTTTTTGACTAGAACGCAAGGGGTTTGCAAAGACACGCCTTCATTCTCAACCTCGGAAATGTATGTGAGTTAGCTGGTCTGATGACCCATGCAGTATCTGCCCCTCTCCCAGTACCTCCAATACATACAACATCCTTTGTCACTGGAACAAGACCAGCATCAGCAGCCATCATTGCTATTTCCGCACATACTTTGGTTCCTTGTCCAAATGTTTTGAGTGCAACACCAACAATCTCTGTTGTCATCCAAGTGCCCAACTGCTTTCTAAAACTCCGAGCAACACCTGCAAAGACATGAGTAGCAGTCAGCACCTTAGCTCCAAGTTCCTCAATCTTTTCTCTGTTGGCATCACTGAGCTCATTTTCATTTTCAACAACAAATCCTGTCTGATGCGAGACTACTATTACAGTCTTGTCAGGGAACTCCTTTGCAGCTGCAATTCCCGTTGCGCCCTCTGTTGTAGCTACAACAACATGCGTAATGTCGGGATTGTCCTCAAGATAATTCCTCACAAGTTCAAGGACTTTTTCGGTGTGTATTGGTGATGCTTCTTCAAAATAGTAAGTCTTGACTTTCATCATTCATGCGTCCTTTGTCTGTTGAGTTCTAACTAACCATTCTAGCACTGCAAAAGCTAGGAGCACAACAACAGCCACCATGAAGTCAACTGCTCCCTCAGTAAGGACAGATGCCACCCACGAAGATACAACCACTACAACGACTACAAGCATTAAACGCATTGTATAGTATATCCATCTACCTGCACGACTCTCCTTCTCCTCTCCCTCTGCATCTTCCTCTCCATACTCCTCAGCAATCTCTTCTGGGGTGCCGAGGTCTTCAAGCACCTCTCTTATTAGATCCAGTTTGTCCTCATTAGGTGTATTATGCAATTTTTCATTAAATGACTCATAGATGTGAGCTCTCAGATCTTCTAACAGGTCTTCTGTTTCAAAGCCATCGGGGAGTAATTTAGCAATTTTCTTCATCTGTTCCTCAATGATACGATTGACTTCATCATTACTCATTTTTTCAGAGCCTCCAGTTTCTCAAAGATATCTCCAACCATTACGGTAAGTTGCCGGAAAACACGGTCTCCCTCACCAGTCAAAACGTAGACCTTCCTACTAGGGCCAGATTCAGACCTCTCTGAATGAACATTCAAGAGCCGCTCTTTGCGAAGTCTATGGAGAATTGGATACAATGTGCCTTCTTTCACTTGCAAGAGCCCATCCGTTCTCTCTGCGAGTTCTCGAGCAATACCATAACCATGGATCCCCTTCTCATGACGATTTACGATGGCAAGGACTGCATACTGAAGAATCCCCCTTCTGATTTCTATTCTCCAACTATCCTCAAAGCTGGGTCCTTTCGCCAATCTGATGCAATCCTTTCAAGTGTTCAACAGAGTGGATTCTACTACATCTCCTTAAGTATGTCTATTCTAAACAATATCTGCATCATGTCGCCTACCAGGTAGACTTGCACGAAGCTCTAACCAAAATGTGGAGGAGTACTCCCTTGGTTCTCTGATAAGTAGGTAGAAGAAAGATGCAAAGAACCTGAGGACGCCACTGAGAATTAGCATAAAGAAGACAGAAAGATACTCGCTCCCAAAGGCTATGAGTATTAGTTGTCCTAGAATGCCTGCTATTAGTGAACCGCAGAGATACACAATACCCGTGAATGTGTTATACACAGCGAGGTGGGATCCTCTCTCCTCTTCAGGCGCAATATCGTAGATGTAAGCAGTTATTGCATTCATACCGGATGCAACACAAAAGCCTGCGAGTATGTTTGCTGCATACACATAGTACACATCCTGAGCGAATGCATACATGATTGGTACAATGAACAATAGACCTCTTCCCAAAAGAATCAAGGGTTTTCTTCCAACCTTGTCGCTTAATCTTCCGAAAGGTAGAGTGAATATGATTATTGATAATGTCATGACCGCTGAGGCAATCGCAATCTCAAGGTTAGTATTATTCAACCATGTTTTTTGAACAACTATGAAATATGGCCATGCCATAGACATTGCAAAAGAGAAGAACACTGCAATGAAACAAAATCTACGAAAATCTCCTGGCTGAGATAGTAAACGATGAATCGGTGGGAATTTTCGGGGTCCCTCTCCAGGTGTTGGTTGTTCCTTTATGGTTATAGATAATATGGAAGATATGATTCCCACAATAGCAGTGAAGAAGAATGGTCCATAGTACACACCTCTGAATGCCTGTTCATCCATCTGAATGGGGAAAAGAACTGGTCCTAAACCGCCAAGTAGGGTTCTAAGAAATGGTACAAGTGCAGGTAGTACAGCTATAAATCCTGATATCAGAGTAGCAGATAATGATGCGATGTTTGTTACAAGTCCAAGCTTTCCAAGCTCATCTCCTCTATTCTTTTCATCCATCAACCCTCCGACCAATGACAACCACGTAGGAATTTGAATACTGAAAAGAATTGACTGAATTGCATAGAGGATGATCATCTCGAGTGGTGTTGCTGCCCATAGAAACATATACACAACTAGCAGTCCAGTCAAAGTACCGAACGCGACGAATGCTTTGGTATTCCTAACTCGATCTGATGTAGCACCCCAAACTGGTTGAAGAACTGTCGGAGCTACACTTCCTACACTTCGGAAGGCTCCTTGTTCAGCAAAATTCTGAACTCCACGAAGGGCTTCTTGCATATCAATGAGATATGCCTGAAGGAATGGTGAATATAGACCTACT
>JBHLOX010000125.1:0-7824 GCA_048940045.1 Promethearchaeota archaeon | reverse complement strand
AAGGACCAGTAAAGATCTCGATAAGACCGAAAAATGGGGTCATCCTTCACCTCTTCAAGAGTGAGCTGAGACCGAATCTCCTTGAAGGTTTCCTTCTCATATTCTTCAAATGATGGTGTGGATTGTCCAACCGTCAAATCATCAAGAATGACCATGGCAACACTTAGACCTGCTCGTTTTACTTCAAAACGAATTTGTGGTCCTTCAGCAGGTGTCATGAAGAATCAATCTACTCAGTTCCCTTTGAGTATTGTGAGCTGCCTATATTTTCGATATCAACTCGTCAAGTGACTCCACAATCAGTGTAGGTGTTGCATCTAGGTCGCTTGACTCAAACACCACAATGTTGTCAGGATCTCGCTGGACCAAGATAGTTGTCATTCCAGCAGCATTTCCACCGGCAATATCCGATTCTGGATTATCTCCAATCATCACAGCCTCAGCTATATCACGATCAAGGGCTTTTACAGTTTCAACGACAATTTCAGGTAGTGGTTTCCCAACAACCACTGCTTGTGCTCCTGTAGCATGCTCGATAGCCGCCACAATGGAACGCTCACCAATGAAGATATCTTCTGCCCCTAGATAGACTCCAGGATAATCTCTACTTCCACTGATGCAGATTATTGGGGCACCTTCCTTGACCATCTTTGTGGCAAAATTCAACTCTTCGAATGTCATCCCACGATCTGCCCCAACAGCGACATAATCTATTGGCGGGTTGTTCGTCACATTCAATCCTCTTGCTACAAAATCCTCTTGTGCACCGCCCTCTCCGATGATAAAGCATCTTGCACCAGGAGTTCTATTGTGAACGTATGCTGCCGCTGCGGCTCCGGCGGTGAAAACACGCTCTACCGATATATCAAAGCCCGCTATAGAAAGGGCATGATTCACTTGTCTAGATGAAAGGCGACCCACATTCGTTAGAATGGCGAGCTCATATCCCTTCTCTTGCAATGCAGTCCAGAGTTTCAGGGCATCATCAAACGGAGTTGGATGTTCAACATCTTGAATGAGAGTGTTATCAACATCGAAGACCCATAGCTTCTTGTCACGAAGATTCATGAGTGCACCGTCTTCTGGTTTGTGTGACCAGCAAGAAAAAACTACCTACTCTTTCTCAAGAAGCGGAATCACGCAGATAAATCGAAAAGATTCGGTCCCATCCGTGTTGTCATACCCATGTGGCAGACTTGAAGGTACAAATACAACATCGTCTTTTTTTGCCACCAGAACCTCTTTGCCACCAAGAACTTTGGCCTTTCCTTCTAGCACAAAGATCTCGTGTTCCTCTTCATGTGAATGCTGAGGAATGATACCACCGGGTTTAATCTCGAAGTGACGCATGGCATATGTCTTGGCTCCAGTTCCTCGACCGATAAGCCAACGTACAAAGACATTCTTGCTAGCAGCAAAATCAACAGGATTCTCTTCACGTTCTTCAAAATTAATGACATACACGGTGCTATGAACCTCCCATTGGGGTCTTCATGTTGGATGTGTTCTTCTCCATCTCTGATATTAGTATTCGGATATGGACCTGTTGGGCATTGAAATAACCACTAAACAGCACAGAAAGCTTAATCTTCAAAGATTAAGATGACCTGCTATTACGTGCCAAATAATGCCCTCTCCTCCGAGGCGATATCAATGAGCGAAGAAGACACCTATGTTAGAGCAAAGCTAACAGAGATCAATGGAGCCATCGAGAGACTCACTGAGATGCTGAACAGAATGATTGAGGTTATTTCCACAATTACTGAGGTTCAGGACAGCACATCTGAGCTTGTTCTTGCGGTGAATGCAAACACTGAGCGGCTTGATGAGTTAACGCGTTTGGTCAAAGAACTAGAAACCGCGGCACCTGTCGCTGCTTCAACAGGACCAAGTGTAGCTGACAAAGGTGCTGTGTCCAATCTTCAAGCAGTACTAGATACACTTGAAACTCAGGCTAGAGAAGGCGTAATAGCTAGTGACTTGGCACAAAGAATCAATGAATCCGCAGGGATTCTAGAAGGAAAAGGAGCCTCGAGCGCACTCGTTGTTAAGATGCAGCGTTGGACACGGATTCTTCGAACCTATGGCAGAGTCGACACTATTAGTCCCCAAGACCTATCGAAACTCAGATCTGATATCAAAGAGTGGGGTAAAGAACTCTCGAAGATGAGATAGATAGCTTGTATAACCAGACGGACACTTACTGCTCGTTTGGTATGATTTAAAGAACAAGTACGACGATGTTAATCAAAATGCTCATTTCGCGCGTAAACAGTCAAAATTTAATAATCAACAAAATGAGTTTAATGTTGTCCCTCTGCCGGGAAAATTCGAGGTGCACACTAAAATATGACATTGCCAGATGACTGGAAGAGTCGAGTCCATGAGATAATCAATGGGTTCCCCTCGCCCCATCGTGAAGAGATCCTAGAGCAATGGTATAAATGGCTCAAGACCAATCCTGAGTCACCTCTATACCAAGGTTGGGCAAATCACTCTTCGAAGATTGACGACCAAGAAGCACTATACACTGAGCGCAGAGTATACCTCAGAAAAGTCACAAACGAACTCCGAGAAATGGAAATCCCCATGACACGGTGGCAAAGAGTTGCGAAGGTTCTTGCGGCAGTTGCCAGTGTGTTCTTAGTGATATTTCTTGCACTATCTCGTGCGATGAGAGTAGCAGAATAGCATCTGTCTTTTCTAACTCGCATTCAAAGAGAGTCCAATTTATATCATGCACTAGCGGACACTTTAATGGGTAAAATGGAGAGATTTTACGAGTCTATACCGGAGTCCATGGGCAAATTACTCTTTGATGCAGCCAAAGAAGTTGGAAGAGCAAAAAGAGTGTTTGCATTCTCACATATTGATGCTGATGGCATCTCTGCTCTTGCCATTATCTCTCTCATGTTAGAGAGAGAGGAGAAAGAGTTCGAATGGAAGAATGTTCACCAGATTAACTCAGAGTCTATTCTTCAAATCGAAGAGGACATTCGAGATTATAAACCCGACTTGGTCATCTTCAGCGACTTTGGTTCTGGGCAAATCTCATTAGTAGAGAAACACGTCCTTAACATTGAAGTCGTGAACTCTGTCATTGTACTAGACCATCATCTCCCTCCCGATGATATTGAGAGATCTGAAACTGATTGTGAACGTTCAAAATTGATTGAAATAAATCCTCATCAACATGGAATGAACGGAAGTTATGACCTCTCAGGAGCTGGAACTGCATTTCTTCTTGCGCTCTTTGTATCACCAAACAATGTTGATTTGTCCGAGCTTGCTATTGTAGGAGCAACAGGAGATCTCCAAGACTACTATGGGCGCGGCTTTGTTGGTTTGAACAAAGAGATTGTGGAATTAGGTGAAGGTACAGGATTTCTTGACGTGGTAAGAGACCTCACTTTCTTTGGTATACACACTAGACCCTTACCATATCTCCTTCAATATGCAACAGATCCATATCTTCCAGGTTTGACTGGAGCCGAAGAGGCGTGCTATGCATTCTTTCAGGACCTCGATATCGATTTAAAATCAGGAGATGAATGGCGGGTTTGGGTAGACCTCGAACCTAGTGAGAAACAGCGAGCAATACAGGGAATCATTCAGATTGTTCTAGAACACTATAGTGATCCCCTAATTGCACAAGGTATAATTGGTGACACAATTGTTCTCTCGCAGAGACCACCGAAGACGGAGATGCGCAGTGCAAAGGAATTCTCAACACTCCTGAATGCATGTGGGCGGAACAGACGTCCAGAAGTAGGAGTCAGAGTCTGTATGAGAGATCCTGAGGCTTTTTCTGAGGGACGAACACTTCTTGAACAACATAGAGCCAATCTAGCAAGTGCACTCCGACGTCTTGAAGAAGATGGCTACATTGAGATGCCTGGAATGTATGTTGTTGATGATCCACAGACGCCCGACACAATTATCGGAATCGTCATTGGTATGGCCCAAGGGTCGATGATAATCCCAACAGATAGACCAGTTATCGGGATTAGTAGAAATACAACAGAGGATAGCCCTTTGGTAAAGTTATCAGGTCGGGCGCATAAGCAGCTTGTCGAGAGAGGGCTCAACCTCAAGGAAGCCTTCGTTGAGGTTTCAGACATCCTTAATGAAAAGAATAACACATTGATCGCTGAAGCAGGTGGACATCCAATGGCTGCAGGAGCATTTATTCAGAGGTTTCACTTGGAGGAGTTTCTGGACTTGGCATCAAGTAGATTATCCAAGCAACTTGGAAAATAAGCTAGAAAAAAAAGGCCGTTGGGGGCGTTAGGCCCCCAGTTTTACTCATGTGAACTAATAGTCCTCTGATGTTAGTGATGCACCAATTATGCCGGGTATGAAAAGGAGACCAAATGCAACGCCTAGGTCTATAGCCATATTCCTTGCAATGGTCAACATTGCGTTAAAGTCTGTAATACCTCCAAGGCTATTCAATATGAAGTAACCTAGGAAGAAAAGAACCAGAGCGATAATTGATACAAAGAGCATTCGAACACCGCTCTTTGAGATCAAGCCAGCAATGAATCCTGCAACTCCAAGTGCTACTAGGGGGGAGTAGACAGAAACGGTTGTTGCAGATGTGTATGGGACCAGCAATGCTCCGAAGAGGAGTGCGCCCCTAGTCATCAGCTCACCAGTGATATCAGAACTGCCGATAAGAGTCTGAATTGCGGCAATGTCCATCCCAAGAATTTGGAACGCCCCAATTATGATTGCAGTCACTAAACAAATTAGTAGTGCCATTATTGTTCTGAACATTGTATTACTACACGTCCTTAGGTCTAAAAAGACTCGTTACATCACGTTTAATCAATGGCTTTTATATTTCGTGGGTGGAGTGATTGAGTGATATATCGCCATATAATACAGGCGTCTTATCCACTAGTCATTATTGTAAGTATTTCTTCACGAACGGATTGAATCAAATCGATTATTCTTTGGTCAGCCATATCTTCTGGGAGGCTATCGGGATGAAACCAACCAACTTCGCCATCATCGGTTTCAGGACGTGTCTTCTCTGTAATTGCCCTAGCTAGAAAATGGTTCAGAAGGAAATGATATTCAATCTCACCAGAAGAATCTCTAGTGATTAAGTCAACAGTACTCACAAAGTCCAATACTTCACATTTTACCCCAGTTTCCTCTGCCACTTCACGAATCGCACAAGCTTCTTGAGTTTCACCAAGTTCAACGCCGCCACCTGGAACACTCCAAAGACCTTTAGCGGGGTCCTTGTCTCGTCTGGCCAACAGAACCCCCTGAGAACCGACAACAATAACACCAACTCCGGGAATAGGATGTTGAGGATACCTTCGATCATTCATGGAGGCCATCTCATTATGTCACTGCAAGACCTGCGGGCATGTTGATTTTTTCTCCGCATTCTTGACATATTGTTGCTTGGTAGATATCAAATCCCTTGGTCTCATCATATGGGTGCCGGGACTCGGTCTTACAATCATCGCATCGGATTTTAACATATCCTCGAAGCTCAAACACCACTCTCCAAGCATTTCGAGCGTGCTCTAGTTTCCCATGTCTGTCATATTCACAGGCTAATGCGATCCAAGGTGCTGCTGCACCAGGATCCGCTCGCGTCCAACGGATCAGACATTCGATGTATTTCTCACTCATACCAAGGAGAGGATATACACCGCATAACGCCCTCCAAGACTCAGTGTCCCTTCCCAGCTCTGCTTCTGCACGCATCAAATAGTGTCGACACAATTCTGTGTCACGGACGAGGTGAGCAAGAACAGCAAGTCGTGACAATGCTTCAATATTCGCAGGGTCCTCTTCGATTACTCGTTTGAAGCATTCCTTTGAACCATCATGTTCTCCGGATTGAAAGCGTAGCTCACCCAACAAAATCTGCGCGCGATAATCATCAGGATCAACGATATTAGCATGACCAACGAAGGGTGCTGCCTCAAAGAAACGGTGTTGAATTAGCAAGAGATATGCATAGTTTGAAACCGCAGCCATTAGGTCAGGGTTCAATCGATGAACCTTCGCCCATTCAGTGGTTGCAGCTGTGAAGTCGCCTAATCGATATAGAGTCAAGGCGTAGAGTCCAATTAATTCTATTTCATCGGGGAATTGCTCTAATGCTTGCTGAAGATATCCTAATGCATCCTTATACTTACACTTACGATATAGAATTCTTGAAAGGTCAAGCCAGACTTCAGGCTCTGAAGCATCAAGTCTGTGAGCCTCACGGATCCTCTCCTCCGCAAAGTCAATCTTCCCTAGTGCCCAAAGAGCTCTTCCTAAAAACAACTCGACAACACAATGCTGTTCAACAAGCTCTTCCACCTGCTCAAGGACTTTCACTGCTTCTGCAGGCATTTCAGCCTGAACATATGCCATACCCAGACACACCAACGCATCGACATTCTCATCATCATCATCAATGAGTGGTTCCAATGCGGCGATAGCATCATGAGGACGTCCTTCCTCAAGTGCCAGCATTGCAGAACTGATGATCTCGTCAGTCAAGTTGGTCCAAACCTTATTGCCAGATTCTATTGACACCAAGAAACCAATGTTTCGCTTGGCAAGCAGTCGCTCACATCTGTATTATAAGTAAGATTTGATATGGCAAAAAATGATGACGGACCGAGAGTATGCAACTCCTTTCACAATGCTCCATGCAGCTAACCTTCTTGGACAAAAGTCAAGAATAAACAAGTTTAGACAAGCCATTCAAAAGGTTGTGAAAGAAGGTGACTATGTCGTTGACATTGGAACTGGTTCTGGGATTCTAGCTATTTTGGCCGCAAAGTCTGGAGCTGCTCTAGTCACTGCGATTGAAGTAAATCCAGAGTCTCTTCGCTATGCAAGGGATGCAGCCAAGATGAATGGAGTGAATCACCTCATTGAGTTTGTAGAGGGGACTTTCTCAGACTTTAAACCGCAAAAAAGAGCTGATGTTGTGATCTGCGAGATGCTTTCTTCCATGATGTTAATTGAACAACAGATACCTGCGAGCTATTATGCTTCAACGGAGATCTTGAAACCTGAGGGCATCCTCCTCCCCGAAGAGATCACAGTGTTCGTAGTCCCAGTTGAATGCAAGGAGATTTGGGATCGATTTCACTATGAAGACCTTAGATTCCCGCAAGTTGTCCAGTCTGCCTCTCCCGAATCAACGAAGGACCTCGCTGACATGCAGGGTCTCGCTACATTTAACCTCATGAATTTGAAGCTTGACAATTCAATCGATACAAACTTAACCTTCACGATAGTCGATAGCGGGACTATTCATGGACTTGTAGGTGTTTTTGAATCCAAGTTGTACAATGACATTCAACTTCAGATGAATGATGGATGGAAGCAGCTCTTTATTCCACTTGAGCAACCAGTTGAAGTTTCAGTGGGAGAAGTATTCTCAACAAGAATATCATATCAACCAGGAAAGTACGACACACTCTCACTTGAAATTCTGTAGACTCAACTGGATACTTTCCGATCCATGGGCTGAGACCTGTCAAGCTCGAAGACCACTGGATTTTTTGGATCGGGACAAGCATGAAGTTCTTTGCAATGATCTTCTGCCCATGGGAAATAGGCGTTATGCATCAACGCATACACAACAGGCAACATAGTGAACAGAGCGTTGATACAGATATCTCCTCTTACTCCGAAATGATCGAATTCGACGACATCTCCAACTTTATGACCAACAGGACAATGACCGTCTTGGCTTATCACCCGAGCTAGAACTTTTCGAGGTTCCTTGCCCACACATTTTTCCTCATTCGACATGTTTGTTCAAATGCGGTTCTAGGTGTTTCACCCTAT
>JBHLOX010000124.1:0-7853 GCA_048940045.1 Promethearchaeota archaeon | reverse complement strand
AACTTCTCAGTACAGGCTCATGCGATGCGTATACTGAAAGATAAGATGCCTTCCATTGTTGATGCAGTAGAGCCTGGTGGTAGCGGTGACATGTATGCCAGTCTAAATGAGGAGGAACGTGCCGCTCTCGAAGAGGTGACAATGATGGGCTTTCCACCACGCGCTTGGTTCCATTTTAGGATGATAGCATTTGGGTACACAGGAGTATTGACCTCCTTATTTGACCAGATAATTAGACGCGACCCAACATACTTCGATGATTTTTGGCAAGTGCCCGGTTACCTAGGTGCTGACAAACCCGAGTCTTTTGAGCCCTATCGGATCCATCACGAATCTACCATCAACAAAACTTTGATGGCAAAAGACCTGCAGGAGATGGGCATTCCAGTAGCATATTCTGCTGGGGCAAAAGGTGACGTAGAAGTCCCTGCTGCATTAATGATGGAGGATTTGCCAGAGGGCGACCTTCAGGGAGCTTCAATATTCGTGAAGAGCGGTGATGCTGAGGGTCGTGTATGTTACATTGCAGGGGGATTCGATAAAATGGTCATGATTGGCTTTGGCGAGGAAAACTTTCGTGGTCTGGCGGGTCTCAAAGCTGGGGATAAAGTAGAGATCGACAACTCGGTGTATCTTGCTTCACAAACATATCATCGCCACCAGCTCCCGTCACGTGAATACTATGTCTATGACTATTTCCGAGATGCAGATGGTAACCCCTTGTATCCCCAGCGAACTGAGGAGTTTAGAGCTGATACAGGTGCGGGTTCTATCCAATCAGGTAGGTTCAAGGGCAAGATGATTGTTGTACAAATGATCACAGACGAGATCGCCTATGCCTGGCAAGCTGACTGGTATCGCTCGAAGGTGAAAGCCGCACTGGGAGAGCAGTTTGAGGACAATTATCGACTCTGGTATATCGACAATGCATTACACACTCCTCCAGTGATAACACCACTTGACTCTCCTCCAGTCATAACAACCAGAATTATCAATTATGGTGGCGTGTTGCAGCAAGCACTTCGCGACATGGCTGCATGGGCTGAAAAGGGTGTAGCTCCAATTGATAGTACCACGTATAAAGTAGTAGATGGCCAAGTGCAGGTTCCGCCCAAAGCTTCGGATCGCAAGGGCGTTCAACCTGTAATCACGGTTATGGCAAACGGAGGCGAACGAACAGAGGTCAAGGAAGGTAAGAAGGTCAAGTTTGAAGCAGTTATAGAAGCACCACCGGATGCAGGATCGATTGTCCGTGTTGAATGGGACTTCGAAGGAGAAGGAGATTATCCGGAGGTACAGAAGATCAAAGACACCAAGAGCAGCCGAGTGAAAGTCAAAACGGACTACACCTTCTCAGAGAGCGGCACATACTTCCCAGCTCTTCGTGCAACCTTACATCGGCAGGGTGACCCTGAAACCCCCTATGCACGTGTACAAAATATAGGACGTGTAAGGGTGGTGGTGAATGAAGACGAGAAAAGGAAAGACAAGAAGAAGGGCAAAAAAGGCAAGGAACTGATTCTCGAGTTGGAGAAGCTACCAACCGATCTTCAGAAGTTCATGGACAGTTTCGTGGAAAAAGTTACTCAGCGAACTACAGTGGCACAGGGAGTGGAAATTTCAACTGTTGAAATAGGAACTAGAACAGGCCGTTCTGCCAAATTCCAGCTAATTCCTGACTCTCCGATCAAAACCATCTACACCATTACCTTCGATGATATAGATTCAGGTATTGGAGTCTTCATTGAACTTGAGGTTGAAGTCGGAGGGGCATACAGATTGGCGAAGAAGACTATCCAAAAAGCACTATTCAAAAGTATTGCTGAAAATACAGTAGAAGTAATCAATGAGATTCTAGGTTGAACTGATAGCAAAATGGGACTTGAGTTCTTGTCTGAGAGAATCGAAATCGTCCCTTCAGGTACTATCATCTTCTTCTTTGGGATTCCATGCAATTCCGATAACGAATAGTAGGATTCCTACACTAGCTAATCCAATTACAGGCAAAGAAAATCCTCGGGCAACACCATATGCGATAGCTATGATTGCATTGACTAGTCCAATTATGAGAAGTCGCAGTTTCCAATCATTCATTCTCTCACTTTCTTTGTTAGTTCATGTTTGTTACTTTTTTTCTCTGAACTATCTATTCCCTAAAACCGATGAAATTGTCGAGCATAGTCAACACCTTTCCTCGTAGGGGTTCCTCAAGTTCAGAATTAATGCGTTCAATAACATCCTGAACAATAATTCTCTCATTCAAGTATGATATTTTCAAATCAGTGAAATCCGCATCAAGGACAAGAACCTTGTCTTTACCTTCAATGTTGTTCCACGTAGGCCATGGGGGTAAGCTATCATCATTGGGATTTCCCGACCTAGCAAAATTGGCTAGATAGCTCATACACAAATCCGTTAATTTTTCACGACCGAGTAGGTTATCCTTGGTGTGAGTCCTTCCTATCAAAATGGCAAAGTCTGATTCACCAGTCCCCAAGAAGAATGGAATCTCAGCGCCATGATGAGCGCCCAGCTCCTGACCTTTGCTCCCAGGTAAAACGCTTACCCCATCTTCATCAGGGCTTCCCCAGTCAAATCGGTAGACGTAAACAGGTGTATCGCTTTTGGAGGTCATTTTACTAGCGGGATTGTCGACACCGTTTGCACGCCACAGCATGGAATGATAGCCCCATACCAAGTCGTATTCCTTTGTGGACAGTGAAGAGTCTTTTCTGAAATGGCCAAAGAGTTTCATTTCATCCTTCGTGCAACCTATAATCACAGGTACCTTGTTTGCCCAATCACCAGATGAGAAGACATCATACCCATCCTCTGGTATAACTGCACCATCAGCAAAGATAGTCCGCCATTGTGCCATTCCGAAATCCATTGTGGGAATACCTTTGGTAATGGTGAAGGCTGATTTCGAACGAAGATACTCATTGATTTCATCATTCTGCATCTCGCTAATGTATTTCTCAGCCTCTTCTTCATTTGCAACTTTTCCATCCTTGATTAGAAGAGCTACCAAAAGGTCCTCGCTCTGGGCTATTGCTTCCTTAGTACTCCAGACTGATGCTATTCCACTCTCCACAACAGCTCGGTGGAAAAGACCTTGCGCAGATGGAGATACGAGAAGTGAGAGTACATTAAAAGCCCCTCCAGACTCACCTGCAATTGTGACATTGGTTGGATCTCCCCCAAAAGCAGTGATGTTGTCCCTAACCCACTCTAAAGACTTTACTAGGTCTAAGGTTCCATAATTCCCGCTCTGGTCCTCTGGCGAACCAGTGCTAGTCACAGCAGGGTGCATGAACCAACCCATTGCACCGAGTCGGTAGTTGACAGAGATGTATAGCATGTTTGATTTTTCAGCCACAGCATTCCCATAGTAGGACGCTGTTGCTGATGATCCAATGGAATTTCCGCCACCATGAATATACATGTAAACTGGTAATCCACTTTCTGAACTCTTGGGACGCCATATATTGAGATAGAGACAATCCTCTGAGCCTGTCGGTCCCATGATGAGCATGACCTGTGCTGCAGCATTGCCGAATTTCTTTGTCTTGCGAGTTCCAAGCCAAGGTATGGAATCTACTGGTGCTTTCCATCTCAAATCTCCTACTGGAGGAGCCGCATAAGGAATTCCTTTCCAACACCAGGTGTTTTTGTCTGAATATCCTACCACTAGACCATACTTTGTTTGGACAATTGGTTCATTATTCCAACTGCCAAGCTCATAGGTGTGGTCGGAAGGTTTTGGAGCAAAGTAATTTCCTATCGGTTGAGAAACGTTTCTACTTATCCAATTTCTCAATCTGAAAAAAGGGGAAACAAGTGCGCCTATCCTCATAATTAGAGACATGGTTGAAAACCACCAGCTTATATTGAATCTACAAGGAAACCATGACCAAGATATTAGTTTTCACTAGAATGAAGAAGAAAGCAATCTTTTATTGAAAATAAGTGTCAATCTTGATCTGACTCTTAGAGGGATAATATATCACCCATACGTGCCGTTTGGAGCAGTAATGGTGATATGGTTCTTTGTTAAGGGATTACAAATCTCAGATTCTGATAGGGAGAGAAGAGCCGGTGAAAGCAGTAGCAGTTTCAAAATATGGAGCACCTGAAGGTCTTGAAATCATAGATATAGATAAACCAACACCAAAAGCCAACGAGCTTCTAGTGAAAATTCATGCAACCACAGTGACATTTGGAGATGCGATGCTCCGAAGAATGAAATTCCCTGTCAGAATGGTGTTTGGCCTTTTTATGGGTGGATTAGGTAAAAACAAGATTTTGGGGCATGAGTTTGCTGGCGAAGTTGAGGCCATCGGAAGTGAAGTGACTCTATTCAAACCAGGTGACCAGATTTTTGGATCTGCTGGTATGAAAGGTGGTGCACATGCTGAGTATATTTCCCTGCCTGAAGACAACATGGTGACCCTCAAGCCTGAGAATATGACCTTTCAAGAAGCAGCAGCAGTCCCGATTGGTGGACATACTGCCTATGATATTCTCAGAAGGGCGAATATACAGGAAGGTTGGAAAGTTCTTATTTATGGGGCCTCAGGGAGTGTTGGTTCTTATGCTGTTCAGCTAGCAAAACATTGGGGTGCAGAAGTAACCGGTATGAGTACTAATTTGGACTTGGTTAAAGAACTGGGTGCCGACCATGCAATCAACTACAAGATAGAGGATTTCACAGAGAGAGGGATCACCTATGATGTCATCTTTGATGCCGTGAGGAAACTTTCGTCTTCACATGCAAAAAAGGCTCTAGCAGAGAACGGAGCCTTTCTTTCAGTTGGATCTTCAACAAAAGAGAGCGTTGAGAATCTACTCTTCCTGAAGGAGCTCATTGAGGCTGGGAGTTTGAAACCCATTATTGATAGAACTTATCCCTTGGAGGAGATTGTCGAAGCTCATAGGTATGTTGACACAGGACGAAAGAAGGGAAATGTAGTAATTACAGTAAACCATGTGTAAATGAAACAAAATTCAAAAGTAATGATTTAGAAGCATATTTCTCTACAAATGTTTCAAAAATCATCTAGGAGAGCACTCTTTGACCTATAGTAGAGGACGCAGAAGATTCACAATCATTTTGAGGGGGCGGTCAATAGACTTGGCTTTCTGGATGATGATGACATTGGCAATAGTCATTCTCTTAATCATCCCCCTTGAATTCAACTACTATGAGGCTGTCCAGCCTGTACCAGCTAGTAACTATTACGACATCAGTGTCAGCTCAGTCATGGTGGAGTATAGTGATTGGAGGGAACGAGACTTTCCTGCATTGACATTCAGTGAACCCGTAACCATAGTCGCAGCTATTGCGATTTGCATACCAGCCATTCTCCTGAATCGTCGAATTAGGAATCAAGAACCAACCAAGTCAATCCGCGACGCAGGATTAGCCACATTTTTCTGCACTGCAATATTGACAATTTTCTTCGTAGAACGATTTCCACCAGTTGAGCTAGCGTGGCTGGTACAGAACTCTCCCGCATGGAAACTACTTCAATTTGGTACTCTAGTACTGGTTGTTTTGATTATCATTCCGCTGATGATTAGCGAAATCTCTGACCGGGATTTCCAAAGAAAGCATAGAATCTTGGCTTGTGCAGTTGCTCTAATTTCCACCCTGGTGCCTTTGGGAATTGTTGCCAGCTTTGATGGTAGTTTTGCATATTACCAAGCAGTTTCTCCTTTGTATCAATTCTGGTATCAAACTTCAATCCCCAGAGATAATCAAATATACAGTACATTCGCTGTTGTTTATCCAATGGACCTACTCTATTACTTTGTTTACACTGGGCTGCATCTTCTCTATGGTTTTTCCATCTTGCAATACTTGCGGGGCGGGAAATCAAAAAGCAGAGTCTTTCTATTGGGGATTTCAAGCATTCTAATCCCCTACGCCGCTGTGTATAAAATGATAGTGTTAGATGCTCTAATGCCTACTATTCTCATTCCGGTCCCCATTTTATTCATACTTGGAATCTTAGTTCTTGCATTTTCTAAGCCAATCAGTATAACTCCTCATTCTGAATTTGACGATTCAAAGGATAAGCCATCTAGTGACTTCGCAGAAACAGAAGAAACGATCTCTGTGCCTATCCTCTACTTCATAGAGAGTAAGCTCCAGGGATTCAAGAAATGGTTTGCTAAACTGATCGACCAGTCTTAGCCTATCCCACTTATTACCTATAGAAACTGATACATTGTCATAACTAAAGACAATGCCAAAAGAAAGTGCCTTGCTGAATACAGCTCCTATTCCCTTTTTCGAACAAATCATGCACAAAGATTCTTTACGAATAAATGGGCATACAACACTAAAAGAAGACAATAATGCAATGACAAACAAGACTGGAAATCTTGTTGAAACCTGGATTCTATAAATAACTCTAGTCTTGGAAAGCTCGAAATGTGAAACTCATCACTTCCGATAGCGCGACATAGAGTACTGTATTAGAAAACAACCAATTTAGAAGAAGGGGAAATTGATTGGGGAAGATGACTTTAAGGGGACTATCAGTAAGGAAAAAAGCGGGGATATGTGTAATCATCATTCTATTCATTTGGGTGGTTCCTTTACGGTTATGGCTTTCAAACAAAGGATTTGACATCTATCGGTATAGTAATCATACAGAGGGTATTGCGCCAATTCTCCATTTAGAAGGAATAAATGTCTTAGAAGATGCAAGGGGGATAGAATCTGAAGATAATGAATATATCAATTCATCATACACAACTTCAGGATGGGTGAGCTCCAATTATATGTTATATACTGTTATCAATAAGACAACCATTGATTATTATAATTCCCGGCATGCTGGGAATGGTTTGTATCTGGCGTACTCTTGGTCGCTAGAGAACTTAAACTTCTCTGAGAATGTAATCAGTGAAATATTAGAAGATATCCAATTAGTCGATGAATATCTGTATAACAGGCTAGATAGTTATCGCTATGGAAATTGGAGTTTAGATCACTGGACTACAAGTCAAGATATCAGTGATATTCACCTTATATCAGGCTGGTTCATCTTTCAAAGACTAGAATATGGTGTAGTAAGGAGTCCATTAGATGGGGACGGTTTATACTTGACTCAGCTTTCTGTTTTGGACACGAATATGGACTTGCTTTGGATAGCTAGTGAAATCAGTATCTGGATAGCATAACAAGATTTGATTTTTTTTTCAATGGATGAACTTATCCCTTGGAGAACATTACTATGGAATCAGTAGAAATACACAAAAATCAGTAAAAAGAGAGAGAAGCCAAAGTAACTCCTAATTGATTTCACAGTATTCGGACATGATTGTTAGAGCATCATAATAGGACTTCGCCTAGTTATTGATACTGTCAATCAATCTACAGACTTCTCAGCATTGCTTGCTTTCTTAAATGCACGAGAGCAAATCCCGGTTAGATTGAAAACCCTGCCGTTCCTTTTCATTCACATGAAATCAAATGTGGATTCCCTTTAAACCTTAATTCATGCGTTGATTAAATGATTTATTACAAATAATTGAATTGAAAATGACGTGCTGTTGTAAATGACCTTTGAAGATCCATCAAAGATCAGGATACTATTGAAGAAGTATGATATCCTGATATTCTACATTATCGCCTTCTTGATTACTTGGAGTGGGTGGCTGGCAATGGATATCATACTCAGTTCCTTTGGGTTGGAAAAAAACTTTGTCGAATTAATCTTCGAGGGACATTACTACATGATATTCTATCCCTTTGTCGCCATTGGGGCAGCATGGGGACCTCTCCTCTCAGCGTTCATCGTCTATAGAGTGAATTATGGAAAAGCTGGTACAAGAGGGTT
>JBHLOX010000123.1:2540-7867 GCA_048940045.1 Promethearchaeota archaeon | reverse complement strand
ACTATGCATGTGATTGGAGCTCGTCCAGCTCCAGCAAATAGCGCTGCCATTCCGACTAGTGCAAAAGACATTGGTTGTGTAACTGCCCATGGAGCAATTGCTGAAAATGATAGTCCGAATGCACCACCAAACGCAGCTCCCATGAACAGAGTTGGTGCAAACACACCGCCAGAGCCACCTGAGCCTAGGGTGAAGCTAGTTGCTAATAGTTTAAAGATGCCAAATATGAAGAGAGCTCCTAATGCTGCACTACCTATCAGAGTTGTATCGATGAAAGCATAGCCTACCCCCATCATAGCAGGATAATATGGTCGGGTTGCTGAGAATAACCCTGAGTATGCAAATACACCTTCTAGAAACACAGTTCCCACAGCGAGAATCCCAACGAGTAAGCCTCCTATTGCAGGAAGGATGTACTTTGACACAGGTATTTTTTCAAGCAGGTCCTCGATTGAATAGAACCCCCTCATCCAGATGACACTTGTTACTCCAAAAACAATGCCCAGAACAAGATAGAACAGAAGTTCGATTGGGTGCCCCATAACGAACAATGGGGCTTGGAATGAAACAGATGCCCCTAACACCAACTCAGCAAGTGCTGTTGCAACAACAGAGGCTAAGATTACTGGGAGGATTGAAAACCCGATTATTCCTCCGCCCAAAACCTCGATTCCAAAAAGAAACCCGCCCAAGGGAGCATTGAAAGTAGCAGCAATCCCTGATGAGAGTCCACATACTACAAGGGTTCTTCTCTCTCTCTTATCGAAATTAAGAGCAGTCGCTACTGCTGATCCCGCGCCTGCACCAATCTGTGCAATCGGGCCCTCTCGACCACATGAACCACCTGAACCTATGCAAATTGCTGATGCCAGGCTTTTTAGAAGAGGCACGCGAAAGCGTATTTTTCCTTCATGCAGTGCATAGGCCTCTATCACTTCTGGCACTCCATGCCCTTTTGCCTCAGGCGCATATCTCACGACGATAAACGCAACAATTAGCCCTCCTATAAAAGGGATGATTATCCATCCCCAAACGCCAACTATCTCTGGAATGATAAGAAAGAGTACGCTGAAGTTGAAAATGAGAAATCTAAAGATGATTGCTGCAAGGCCTGAAACCACTCCAATCAGAGCCCCAGATGCATACAGAACAACCTGTCTTCTCATAGCATCCCTTTCAGTCATTTCAAGATGTCGCCTTCTGTATGATAATGCAAACAAGTCATCTGGGTTTGGTCGAGCTATGATTCTTACTTAAAGATACTCCCTTCGTTTACCCACTTCACTATCTTATCATGCCACGAGGTTCCAAGTCCTTTGCAACGAAATCAAGATCGAGTTCCTTCAACTTTGACTCCTTGGGATATCCAGTTTCACGGTCGCAACCACGATACTCGTAGTATTCATCCAGCATAATGTCGAGATCTGGAAGTCCGCCCTTTGCTGGACCCGTTGGCATGGGTTCTTCCAAAAGCCTTGGTGGCAAAGTTTCTTCCTTACGGGTCACACCAAGTCTGTGATTATAGGCTCTCCTCAGATGGCTTATTCTTTCTCCGACTTTCCTGACAAACTTCATATTTCCCCAGTCAGACATGCCTGTCAGTGGGGGAATCACATTCACGAATGTGTCAAAATAGTAGACCGGTGGCCACATTGTTCCATACTTACAGATTACTGCTGAGTCTACTATGGCATACAAGTCTTCCATATCCCAAACTAGCTGACCCTTATGTTCTGGTGACATAATGTCCAAGATTGCATCTGCCTTCTCCTTACCAAAACGTGCAATCACGATTTCTGGATAACCCAGCTCCTCTAGACTTGAGAGGCTTCTCAGGTGATCTGCGCCTCTCACATTGGTCGCATAGGTCAGTCCAATACTTTGATGAGCCCGTGGGTCTTGCCCTGAAGCTTCAAGACCCTTGACATGTACAGCATATCTCCAGGCCTCTCCTCCTATCATTTCTGCGGCCTTTCTGACACCATTGGCAAGCACGTCGCCAAAACCCTCACGCTTGGCTATTTTCTCAACCAACGCAACCTGTGCCTCTGCATTGCCCCAGCTGAGGTCTAGTCCATCCGTATCTTTAGTCGTGATAATCCCCTGCTCATAGAGGTCCATAGCAAATCCTATTGTCTTCCCACAACTGATTGTGTCCATCCCAAGAAGATCGCACCTTTTGCCTAAGTGGAATACAGATTCAACATTATTATTCAGGCAGTTTGAACCAAATGCCATGATGGTTTCATACTCCGGTCCACCTATTGGTCCAGTTGTGTATTTGCCTTCATTGACCCGAATGATGTACTTGCATCCAATAGCACACCCATGACATGCTTCCTGTGCGATTCTATATTTCTCTGCAATAGTTTCAGGACCAATATCATCCGCATCATCATAGAAACCCGTCCAATGATTCTTTGTTGGTAGTCTGCCAATCTCATTTATGATTGCCACAAGGTCTGTTGTTCCATATTTCCTCAGGGATGTGAGTGAATCAGTCCAGAGGGGGTCTCTTAGCCGTTCCATCTCTCTCTCGTTTGCCTCAAGGAACTTGTCCAAATCGTGCGCTTCGATTCCTTTTGCTCCACTTGCAGCAATGCCCTTTACATTCTTAGAACCAAGAACCGTTCCTAACCCTGCTCTTCCAGCAGCTCGATAAAAGTCTACAATGATCGAACCGTATAGAACCCCATTCTCACCTGCAGGTCCTATCACTCCAGTCTTCAGGGTGGGATCCTTCTGCTCCTCTCGAATCATCTCTGTCGTTACATTAGTTTCCCTGCCCCACAAATGAGATGCGTCAAGGAGTTCTGCAGCACCATCACGAAGGTTGAGATAGACAGGTTTTTCCGAGCGTCCATTGAAGACGACAAAATCAAATCCTGCATACTTGATCTCAGCACCTAAGAATCCACCAACATGACTCTCTGCCCAAATTCCAGTGAGTGGACCTTTTGTGGCAAACATCATTCTTCCAGAAGGTGAGAACATGACTCCAGTGAGGGGTCCAGTACCGACAACCAGAACATTCTCCGGTCCAAGTGGATCGGTGTCAGGACCTGTTCTGTCCCATAAAATTCTTGCAGCAACTCCGCTTCCACCGAGGTAAAGTCTTGCCCATTCTTTTTCAAGTTCTTTCTTGTGAAGCTTGCCTTTATCCAGGTCTACATCAAGATAGTAACCAGCATAACCCTTGTACGGAAATGTCATTCTTGAACCTCCCCTGTTTGCATCCCAATTATATGATATGCCATGCCAATGCCCTCTCTCCTTGCTTTGAGTCCCTTCTTTTTCGCGTCAACAAGACTGATAGCACCATATTCACAGGCTTTGATACAAGCCGGGTCTCCCCCGCACAAATCACACTTTATTGCCTTCAGGGTTATTGGGTCAATCTCTATTCCACCGTATATGCATGCTGTTACACAGTTCATACATCCGATGCACACTTCACTGTTCACTACGAGAATTCCCTTCTTATTGTATGATATTGCACCGTTTGGACATGCATTTTCACAAAGTGGATCCTCACACTGAAGGCAGACCATTGGGACCATGAGGTTCCGTGCCTCATTCTTCAGAATCTGAATCATTGACCTTCTGGGGTTGAACGACTTTGTATGCTCTGCAGAACAGGCCATTTCGCAGTTTCTACACCCAGTGCATTTGTGGAGATCTATTGTAAGGAAGCTCTTCAACAAGTGTTCTCTCCAATCTGTTGTTCAGCCTATTCACTCGTGCGTCCGCCACTTTAAGTTGTTGCCTTTGTGCGAACAAAGTATATGAATAGAACCCGTGACGAACCAATCGGCCTCCCATAGATTGCTGCGCAGGTTAGGATTTAGCACTTGAAACAGATGTGGGACTATGAGAGAATCCTATGAGCGAAAGCCGTCCCCAGATAGGAAATCATTCAGACAAGTAGCTGACACTATGCACATTCCAGTAATCGAGTTTGATGAGAATTCCATTCTTTGTTATGCCAACCCTCCCGCTCTCGAACTGCTCAAACTGAAGGAGGAGGCGATTGATACTGGCGTGACAGTTCATGATTTAGTAGCACCTGAGCAACAAGACTTGGTGGACCAAGGGCTCAAGCTTCTCAGTAACGGTGAAACTCCAACATCAATCTCGCTGAGAGTTGTACGGGGAGATAAAGTAAAGGTACCAACGCAGGTATACACTGACCGAGTGGTCAAGAATGAAAAGACTGTCGGGTTTGTCGTGTATATCATAGATCTGAGTCGTAGGGTCGCAGCAGAAGAGAAAGTAGATGAGAGAAAAGAGATTCTGGAGTTCATGGTTGATTATTACAGCTTCAGTGGTATCATTGTGGTTGATGACAAGTACAAATTCGAGTACGTTAATGACAAGATGTGCGATATTCTTGGTCGAAGAAGAAGCGAGCTCCTTGGTCATGACTTTAGAGAATTCCTCCATCCTGATAGCTTAGAATTGGTTGCTGAAAGATATCGCAAGCGTCAGAAAGGTGAAACCGTGCCCTCTGTCTATGAATTTCAAGTAGTGCGGAAAGATGGTGAAGTCATCGATATTCGGATGAATGTCGGAACTATAAGAGGCCGTGATGGAAAGATCAAGACGGTTGCGCAACTCATAGACATCACTGACGAGAAGCGTAGCGCATACGCCCTTCATGAGAGTGAGTATAGATACAGGTCGCTCATCGAAACCATGGACTCTGGTCTTGGCGTGGATAATGCTGAAGGTATGTTGGTTCTTGCCAATGAAGCGTTATGTCGAATGATGGGCTATGACAATCCAG
Source organism: Promethearchaeota archaeon (assembly GCA_048940045.1). Taxonomy (GTDB): domain Archaea; phylum Asgardarchaeota; class Thorarchaeia; order Thorarchaeales; family Thorarchaeaceae; genus SMTZ1-45. The sequence continues at coordinate 3,081 of JBHLOX010000123.1, read as the reverse complement.
AAAATCTGATTGGAATCCCCATCACTGACATGCTGCATGGATGGACAGAGAATCAGGTACATAAGAAAATGGAGGAACGAAAGGAGGGCAAGATCGAGCATTACGAGGCTTTGCTCAAGCACAAATCTGGAGGGCTGGTACCAGTCATGGTTTCTGCGTCTCCTCTGCACGGTCCAAGTGACGAGTTCTTAGGCAGTATTGCGATTTTCACTGACATCTCTGATTTGAAGAAAGCTGAAGCGGAGGTGTACTTCCTTCTTGACCTTTTACTGCATGATATCGGGAATCAATTGCAATTAATTCTCGCTGGTGGTGATTTCCTTGAGGTGGATGCCACAGCTGAGCAAATCATGAGGTCAAAGAGATATGTCATGGATGGGGCTCTTCGATGTCTTGAGCTTATCCAAAAAGTACGAAAGGCAGAGGAGTCGAAGACTGAACCTCTTGGTCCTGTGGATATTGTGCAAGTGATTAACGCTGAGTCTGAACTGCTGTTCAAACAACGAGGTGTACGAGTAGATATTGGAAAGTTGCCCTCGAA
>JBHLOX010000123.1:0-2440 GCA_048940045.1 Promethearchaeota archaeon | reverse complement strand
GTGGATTGGCTCAAGAAGTATGTCTGGGTCCTCCAGGGGAACTTCACAGAGGACGATGGTCGAGTATCCGCGGAATTGTGTATGGCCGAGATGATACGCACAGGTACAACATCCTTCATCGATTGCATGATTCACAGTCGATATGGGTTTGATGGGATTGCCAAGTCTGTCGAACATGCTGGGATGAGAGGCGCACTATCCAAAATTATCATGGACTCAACTGGATATGCTGATAGTGCTGACATAATGTATCCTGGTATGGTAGAAGAAGCAGATGACTGCCTGAGAGAAACCGATGAGATGTATTCTAAATGGCACAACAAAGCTGATGGTCGAATCCAAGTATGGTATGGACTTCGTTCACTCGGTGCCGTCACTTCTGAGTTGTTCAAGGAGGTTGCACGTAGAACTCGTGAGAAAGGAACGAGGATGACAATGCATTTGGGAGAGGTCGTCGATGATGTCCGTTATGTCAAGGAGAACTATGGCACCAACTTGACTACCTTCGCCCGTGAACATGACCTCCTCGGACCAGAGATGGTCTTCGCGCATGGAATTCATTTTGAGGCTTCTGAACTCAAGGTCCTTGCTGATACCAAGTCGAACATCAGTCATTGTCCTGCAAGTAACATGAAACTGGCCTCGGGGTTTGCGAAAATTCCACAGATGCTCTCAGCAGGAGTCCCAGTTTCTCTAGGCTGTGATGGTGGACCTTCCAACAATACCTATGATCTAGTTCGTGAGATGCGACTAGCAGCTCTCATCCACAAGTCCTACGTAGATGACCCACTAGTTGTTACTGCTGAAGAAGCAATAGAGATGGCAACTCTTGGAGGCGCAGTGGCGATGGGTATTGATGACAAGGTGGGGTCTCTGGAACCGGGAAAACTAGCAGATGTGATTCTGATTAACCTGCACGAGTTGGGTCTGACACCACATACAAATCCCGTGTCTAACTTAGTCTATTCTGGGAGCGGTGAGTATGTAGATACGGTGATTGTCAATGGGCGTCTTCTGATGCAGGACAAACGTCTACTTACTCTCAATGAAGCCAAGGTCATGGAGAATGCCCGTAAACACAGTGCGGAACTTATGGAACGTGCTGGGATTGATAATCGCCCAAAGTGGCCTGTTCTCTAGGCAATTATTGCTTCTCGTTCGAACGCCCTTGCGCCTAGTATAAGGAATACAATGGTAAAGCCAAGCATATACACAATATTGATCACGAGACTGATTGGGTCAGGAGCTGGTGATAGAACACCGTTCAGGAACATGATAGCATGACTGAATGGTATCAGCATGACAAAGAACCCAAACACTCCACCCACCTGACTGATGCTGCCTGCAAACCCAAGTATTCCAATGACCATTGTCGGCACAAGGAGTACAAGATTGTTTATCGACTCTGATGTCGCCTGGTCCTTTGCCATCGTCGAGATGACCACACCGATTCCTATGGCACAGAGTAGGATAAGGAACTGGCAGAAGAAAATCAGTGGTATAGTTGACAAATGAACGCTATAGAACTCAATCTGACCTCCACTGTCTATACTTCCAGCTCCCCTAACGGTCACTAAGAAATTGTAAGCAAGTATGCCCACAACCGTGAATGTTGAATAGATCATTGTCAACAGAAGACCTGCGACTAGCTTAGCGCCTAGAATCCTGAGCCTGCTCATAGGAACGACAAGAAGTGCCTCTAGGGTGTGTCGTTCTCGTTCTCCAGCAAATGACTTGCTGATATAGGGACTTGGAGCCATCACTGATGTGATCATCACCAAGAATATTGCCAACTGGTGCCCATAGCTTGCCTCAGCAGCAGGCGGGCTAATTTGCTGAACATATAGATCTGTTGTCCTCATCAACCACTGTGTATAGATTCGGATTCTTTCAAAGGCTGCGGAGGCCCTGAAACTGGCTGAGTTGACATAGACTGTTAGCGTTGTCACATTATACTGTTCAAACACCTCGGTGAAGTTTGCAGGAATATATATCCACACAGGCGCTGTTCTATTATCCCACAGTGCTTGCCCCACACTTGTATTTACAGTAGTCAGGTTTGAGAACTTGAGATACTGTTCATCTACTGGCAGGTCTTTTTCAGACTGATACAGCGTGACAATGCTATCATAGACGTATTGCCCCCACTGCCCTTCGTCTTCGACCGTTATATAAACGCTTTCAGGTTCAATTGCGGTTGCGAATAGAAAGTTCAGGAAGACACCCTGGAACAGCCATGCAAAAAGTGGACTGATCATAAAGCCCAGAAGCAGCCACCGCGACCGAATGACGGTCTTGACCTCTTTCTTGAGAAGCCACATTGTCTTTGTCATGTCATTGGGCGACTTTTTCTTACTCTTCACTCACCATACACCCCCTCGCCCGTGACCAATCCAGTGAATACCTCCTCAAGATTGGCTGCTTTGTACTTCTCCTCAAG
>JBHLOX010000017.1:0-31237 GCA_048940045.1 Promethearchaeota archaeon | reverse complement strand
TTCATGCACACACTCAGGCTACACTTTGTTGAGTGGTTCAGCAAGTTCTATCATGCTGGCGGTGTTGCATTCCAGCCATTCTGTGTGAAACGTCTGCATACGGTGAGAGTCACTCAGCAGACAGTCGCGTCAAACATCGCGATGTCATGACGGAGAAATGGTCGATCGTCGTCATTACTGACCTAGATATAGTGCAATCAGTTCAGCCTCTCCCTTCTGGCTTGGTTCCTGATCACGCTCAAGACGCTGTCTGTTGTCCCATATACTCCTAGCAAGAAGATCGGTTGTCTTTGCCCGACCATCAACGTTCTGAGCCGCCTGTGCATCACCTACTTGCTGGAAAACCTGTGCAGCCACAGTATAGTTACCAACTGCCTCTCGAAGCTGGTCGTTCGCATCTGAATAGTGCATCTTGGCCTTTGATTTCTTGCCAGTCTTGAACATGTACTCTGCCATGAAATCGCTCTTTGCAGCTATGATTCGTGAAAGATCCCCTTTGAACTTCAATACCACACCTTGAAGTTGTTTAACCTGAGCCTCAACGTTGTTCTTCTGTCTTAGAACTTCTCCTTTGACACTATCAAGCTCATTGGCTGCAGACTCGAATGACGCCACGGTCTGCTTGATCCTAGCTATTGCGCCATCATGAATTTCTAATGCATCTTCGATAGGATCCTCATCATCTAGTTGAGCAAGCTCATCGTCAAGTTTCTGTAATGCATTCACTCTCTCTATTTGTGCTCTGAACGACCATTGCTCAGACTGTCTAGAATAGACTTGTGCTTCTGACGCGAAAGCCGTTGCTAGAGCGAGTCTGCCTAAATCTGTCAGTTCATTCGCTGGACCCTTCTCCCCTAAGACCTTGTAGTAGGAGGCCGCCTCTGCCGCATGTAGATTCTCTAGGATGCGCGACATGATGAACTTCACCCCATGGTCCAGATTTGCACTCAACTGGAACTGAATCATATACTTCACATTATTGAGGAGCGCCAAGGTTCTATTACGAAGGTTTCCGACCTCTTGGTCCTCCGCTTCAAGGCTAAGAAGAATGCCCAGACTGTTCAAACCCTCTCGGATTGAGTCCAAAGCATCCGCTGGGTTACTGGTCATCAATGATGCCGCTTCATCGAGTTCCTTACTCACATCCTGAATGAGCCCTGTCTTTCTAAGATCCCTTGCAAAATCTATCTGATCGATAATATTACTGATATCATCTGTCTTCTTCTTTCGTTTCTTGAGGAGTTCTTTAACGAACGAGTATGTCTTGAGGTCCTCTTTAATTGCACCTGTCAGCTCACGTGTCTTTGCAAGGTTCTCAGCCTTTTCCAGCTTCTTGAAAATGTCCTTCAAAACAAGTTTTGCCTCAGTCTTGTTGTTGACCTTGATCAGCTCTGAGAGTGTGAACACACTTGCTTCTACGCTACAATACAACGATTGTGCTTTTTTCTGTTCTTTATCAAGTCGCGACTGCTCTGCATTAGTCTGGAGTGCGAGAACCTCTCTGAAACACTTTTCCGCACGTCCAAAAGCTTCGGACGCTACATGATACAGCTTTGAGGCATCCTCTAAGTTACCCGCACGCATCTGCGCATCGGCTATGTCCGTGTATGTCATGGCAAGATACACTTCACTGAGGCCAGCAGTGTTCTGCTTCCAAGACCTCATCATAGCCAATCTCTCCTTGTGCTCACGGTTCTTCTGGAAATGTGGAATCGCCTCATTGTAGAGATCGGTTGCTTGTTCAAAAATGAATGAGCTGATGATATCCCTCCAAATCAGTTCATCAAACGGGTTGAATGCCTGTCGGAAAGTACTCTCTTGTCCGATCAGCTCATTCAGGAACTCATCATAGAACTCCGCCTCAGCACTTTTGTTCTTTCCAAGTATCGAGGTGAGTTCTGAGTCCTTGGCTTCATGGCTCTCCTTGAGGAGGGAGTACGCTTGCATGCCTAGAGCGACACGTCTGAGCTTCTGGGTTCCATCAATTTTCTGGGGTACTGCTGAGAATGGTTTCTCTAGCATTGTATAGACCGCTGCTAGATGTTTAGAGGCACTCTTCTCTTTGTCCTCATGTTCCTCCTCAACAAAAGGTCCACTTGCGGCGGCGGCTTGGTGAAGCCATGCCAAGACCCGAGCCATCCATATGTCCGCTAAGTTCGTCTGAGCCTGACCCTTAAGCTCTTCTAGTGCAGTTTCAAGTTGCTCTTTGGTTTCTCCTTCGCTCTGCGCTGCCCTATTTCTAAGATATGCTAAATCAAAGTCATCAACCATAATCTGTTCATTGAAGGTTGCAATCGTGTCATAAAGCTCTGTGAAGGCGTCATGCATTCCTATACGCTTTCTCTCAAGACCATCTCTGTCATCTATGTCATGTAATGAGAATTCTCTCACTGCATCTTGTGCCTTGATGTTCAGCTCAAATAGAAGACTAGTGTAGATTGTTGTGTCATCAATATCTTTGATTTCTTCCTCTTTGGTTGTTTTCTTCTTTGAGCTGGGTAGAACGTTACTCAATAGGCAACCTCCTCTGAAGTCGCGCCCAGTGCAGAATCATCCAACTCTTACTTAAGAGTACTTGCGCCGGACAATATGCCAAATGGCATATGTTCTACATACTACTACCGTTCTTCCAAAATTAACTAGTTTGTATGACACCTACTCTTCAGCAGTCCTGAATCTAATCTGTCGTCCATCTCGGACCTTTACGAGATGACCCTCATCAACAAGCTTGTTCAGGACCTCGCTAGTCCGTGAACGTGACCTTCCCCACTTCTCAGCAAGCTCTGTGGCAGTGAGTCCAAGATGCTCCTCTTGTAGAAGATTCACAAGTCTATTCCAGCTGATGTCGCCCTCCAATATGCTCTCCTGCTTCCCGAACACATTATACTGTCCCGAGTCATAGGGTGAACCCGCATCTGGAGTTTGTTTTAACCTGCTGGTGAGCTCCACTATGGTGTCTTTCAGAGTGTAGACTGTCTGTTTCAGCTCTTGAACTTCTGCTCTAAGATCTTCCAGTTTGTTATCCTCTTTCAAGATTAGTCCTCCTCACTCTAGCTCTTTTCATAATCCGGTCTGAACTCGATGTAGTTCCTTCTCTTTTTCTTCTTCTCCAGGCAGTCTTTGACCTCGTCAGCCTCGAAGTCTATCTCTTGTGTTGACTCGTATGACTCCATACTCTCTCTTGCATGTACTTCGCTTGCCTCCTCGTCAATAGCTCCTGACAAGTCATTGGCTTGATCTTCTCGTTTCTGTTCAGATGGCTTTGAAGATGTTGCAGAAGGTTCTAGTATCTCATACTCAGAGTTCTTCATCTGAAGGATGTTGGCGAGTATCTCTCTTGTTTCCTTCGCACAAGAGCCTCGTTTATGATGGTACGTCACGGAAACCGACAACCGTCGACAATAATCAACAATAATCAACACATGTACGAATCATTTGAATATAAGCCTTTGGCTTGGTCTTCTCCCTACTCTACTTCCCCAACCATTGTCCGAGCGAATGTAATGTATCCAGTGTGAGCGACCATCCATGTAGTGGGTCGCGTCTTGTTCTCACGCACCATGATCTCTCTCTGCAAGACCTCGAGAGTCTTTATCATCCCCCACTTTCCACCCTCTCCAAGAGCCTTGCACGTCTTCATGGTCTGCTCAATAGTTGGACTATAGCTCGCGAAATATCGACTTGGCTTTAGTACGCGGTGAGCCTCATCTGTGAGTTCCCAGGGGGTAGCTAGGTCCAGAACCACCGCATCTAGGTTCTCTTCCTTGACACCATCAAGGATGTCTAGATTGTACATTGTGATGTTGTCAGTCAGTCCATATTTCTCCAGATTCTTCTTTGCCCCATTGAACATGTCCTCCCTGATCTCATAGGTATACACATGTCCAGACGGACCGACAGCCCTTGAGAGAATGCCTGTGAGAGCACCTGAGCCAGTACCGGATTCTATAACCTGAGCTCCCGCCCCAATCCCAGCTTCAACCAAAATTACGCCCGCATCCTTAGGATAGACAATCTGAGTGTTTCTACCCATAGCAATCTGGATGTCTGTGGGGCTGGGTCTGTGGATCTGGAAGACTTTTCCTGAGTGGCTTGCTACCCTGATCCCAAATGGTTTGCCGATCAGGTCGTCATACTTGATGATTCCCTTGTTGGAGTGAAACTCGTCACCTGCGACGACTTTCCGTATCCAGTTCCGCTTTGCATCTAGGAATATGAAGATGTGACTACCATCCTGAATCTGGTCTTGCATGATGAGTCATTTCTAAGTTCATGTTTTGAGTGTTGCTGACCACCAAATCTTGCGATAAATGGAATCGCGCGGCGCTACAAAGCTTTATCCGAAGTCAGATTCGAGTCGTCCGGAGGTGCTCGTTTGAGAAAACCATCCACGCCAGATGAAGACGAAATCGACGCCGCCAATCTAGCAGACAAACCAGTGGAGTTGCTACAAAAGTCTGCACTCCCATACCGTCCACGTGTAGGTGACCCACTCGACCTCCTCGTTGACCTAAGTGTAGGGGTCGTACTTGGTCGATCAGAGTCATTCCACCGGAAATACTACACAGGAGGACTCGGAACCATCGGAGGGGTCGCAGAAACCTCTGACGACATTCTCACCTCACTAATGGGAATGCCAGTTAACCTGGACCTGATGAGCCCTCACGTGATGTTTGTAGCTGGGAAGAGAGGCTCGGGAAAGAGCTACACACTTGGTATTATCGCTGAGGAACTTGCTCTAGCCATGGAACGCAAAGAGATTGAGGTTGCTGCAGTTGTTGTAGATACTGTTGATGTGTTCAGACAGATGGTTGATCCGAATGATGAACAGGCAGAACTTCTGAAGAAGTGGGACCTTGAGGCAAAAGGATTCCAGGTCTTAGTTTACATCCCGCGTAGAACCTATGTCGGACTCCCAGACGAGGTCAAGAAGAAGGCTCGATTGTTCCCATTGTCCATCGGTCCCAGAGAGCTCACAGTTTCAGACTGGGGTTATGTGCTCGAGAAAGGAGGGTCTCTAAGTACCACCATGGAGAACCTCATTGGAGAAACCCTTGAGAGTGTTCGAAAAGGATACACTCTGGATTCTGGTGAGAAGGTAGCACTCAAGCGTGATTTCAGCATCAAGGATATGATCCGATGCATCGAGATCAATCCGTCAATAAACGAGCTCTACAAACCGTCTACAAAGACTGCTTTGATTCAGAGACTGAAACGCGCTGACAGACTAGGCGTGTTCAATCCTGGTGGAACAAGCGCTCAAGACCTCGCGGTGGCTGGTCAGATTACGATTATCGATGTTGCACCTCTTGGGTCTGATGCAGAGGCTGTATTAGCAATCCTGACAAACATGCTCTGTCGCCAAGTTCTGACCTACAGGATGGCATGGACCGAGGAGGGAGAGAGTGCTCGAGAGGAACTTCCTCCGACCTGGTTGATCATCGATGAAGCACACACCCTTGTTCCTAGGTCTGGACATACCCCTGCCAAGGACGCAATCATAGGATATGCAAAACTGGGTCGTAGATTTGGGTGTAGTCTGGTTCTCTGTACACAACAACCATCAGCTGTCTCTGATGATGCGATATCTCAGGCTGACATCATCCTATCACACTCGCTCTCTCATGACAATGACATTCGAGCTCTCCAGCAGCGAGCACCAGCCGTGATGCCCGAGCAGTTCCGTGACAAGGTATTCATTAGCAGCCTACCACGTGGCGTGGCACTCGTCTTTGATCAGAGTACTGAGAATAAACGCGGTTTCATCATGCAGGTTAGACCTCGCCTTTCGCAACATGGTGGGACTGACAGATTGTCTGGTCTGTTCGAGGCTGTGCGTCTTCTCATTCCTGAGGATGTTGAGGACGAGCCTGAACCAGAGGTGATAGAAGACGAAGAAGAACCTGAGGTCTTTGAAGATGAACCTGTTGAAAAACTCTCAGAGATTCCAAGGCCTCCACTGAAGTTGAGTAAAGAAGACTGGAAGGTTCTTGATGGCTGGATGAAGGACTATATCAAGACACTTTTTGACCAGCAGAAGCAAGAGTATGACATAACAGATGAGCCTGCTCCTAGAGTTGAGGAACCTCCACCACCAGTGCAGTCGACAGATATGGAATGGGAATTGGAACGTGTTCCAATAACCGAACTTGATGTTGACCAGATCCGCATTCGACGATTCGGCTCACTATCATCATTGCTTCTCGGAAAAGCAATGACTAGGCAGGTACTTTATAGTCGCGCTTCTCATGAGTTTCTCTTCACATCTGAGAAGGATGCTCGTGAAACCCTTCTTGTGGAGCGTGAGGGTGTTGATCCACTTGAACTGATCGAAGATGTGACTTCAGGAATATTATCAACCGGAATGAATCTGGATGAACTCATCCATGAGCATGACTTCACCTTCGTCTGTTTCAGAATGAATGGACTTCGGGCAGCATTCACAGTTGGGATGAGTGAGGAGAAGGTATCCGTTCCTATTGTCGTGATAGGTAGAAACAAGAACGCGGTTGACAAGCTTTCTAGTCATATTAAAGGCGTACTCCCCTCATAGACAAAATAAAGCACCTAATGCTCGGGCTTATAAGTCTCTGACTGCAGTTCGGCACATCGGTGCAAGAACATGTCTAAAGATGATGTGCGACCTCCTGTTAATCTCAAAATTGCGACAATGACTGATTTAGCCCGAATGCTAGTGTCATGGTCTCAGAGAGATCGACCCGCTAGTATGTTATACTTTGAACACAATGGAAAACATATCTATGGAACTTTGATTTCCAATCATGGATACTTCGAATACTACGGACTTCCTCTTTGGGTCCACGCAGAAGGCGATGGTGAGCCAAAAGGCAACTTCTTGGCTTATAGAGCTCGACCAAAGGAAACACTAGACTGGATTGACAATCTCGAAGGTTCTGAACCAATGACCGTCCATTTACCAGTCATAAAACTAGCCAAGAAATTAGAAATTCTTGATATCTAGATTGCTGTTTAGCTTAACACAATATATCATCAATGCTCGTGGTTTGCTTCACCTTCGTTTTAGAATGATAATAAGAACTGCAATTATCACAACAGCGGATGCTCCTAGACCAATTGGCACCCAATCAATCGGTGCTTGAGGTGACAAGCTTGGTGGAATCTCATTGTCTATTACGATGTTATCAAGCATTTGCCATTGACATGCATAAAACACAAACATCTCAGATGTGTCAAATTCTGTGTCCTCTCCCTGCATGACTAGAGATTCATTGAGATATACTGAGAACAAACCGGTCGTAGTCCTCGTCACATCAATGTGATACCAACCTGCAGCAGGCACAGGGGTGTCATAACTATGGATTGTTTCTCCTAGCGTTGGAGCAACAGCATATTTATTCTTGCGGAGGCTCAAGGCAAGATTCGTACCTTCTCCTGCTGTTGTAGTTACAAACTGGATGCAGTAACCAGTCCAATAGTTCTCATCATCATCTGTCAAATTACTGTTAATAAAATAGATCGCAACCCTTGTATGACTATTGACACTACTCTCATTAGCCTTGAAATCAAAACTCCATGTCCCATAAGCTACACTACTGGGATGACTTATTATGCCCGTATCTTCTTAATCCAATTTCAGACAATTATCAGTGGCTGACCACTCTGAACCACCACTATATACCTCATTTTCACAGATGGTCCAATCAACGAAATCACCATCTTCAAAGTTATCAGACCAAACCACTGAGCCTCTACATGTTTGGGGGTAATATCCCATCCAACATATCAGAAACAAAATCACTAATCCAACTATTTTGTAGTCATGTTTACCTACCACGGTGATTAACTCCTTCATCAATGGGGTCTTTTCAGATCTAAAACAAGATTAAGCACATATTTGATTATCAATCTTTTTTAACTTTGATAATGCACAGATCTCCAAAGACCAACTTGCTGAGTGGTTAGTGAGAGGATCTTTTTGATTGATTTCAATAGGTCTTTTTCAATCCCCATCAACACATTCTCTCGGTGTAGAAGTTGTGCGAAACGATTGAACTGAAGAGTGGTGCACGATGGAAGACCCTCCATAGAGCTAGCAAACAGGACCTTAAAGCAGGTGAGATGGTGGTGGTCTGTCCGAAGTGTCATGTGGCTTTCGTTGTGAAGGATTTAGAAATGGAGGTTTCCGTACAAGTCTAGATCCCTCATTTCCTGACTTTTCCATCAAATCAAATAGGGTATTCACCAATGTCGAAACCCCTTAGAGGATGGGAAGAGATCCGAAAAGCTTTGCAATTTGTAGAAGGACTTAGTCATTTTTCTAGGCATACACTTGCAGGTGTAGAAATTTACCAACGATCTGAGGTTTCTGCAACAAGAGTCTTCGTTAAGACTCTTGATGAGCTTGACAGCTATCTGGCACCAATATTTGAAAGGATGAAGTTAGATCTAGAACTCATGTTTGAACAACCTACATACGAACTCGATATGTTGAGTGAGGTTTATGGCAGAATCCTGTTAGATTATCCTCGTGATATTAGTAGATCTCACGAGATGATGCCCTGAGATAGCTCACTGCCGAGAGGCTTGCATAGACTAAAAATGCGAGCCAGATTATTGCTGTAATTAGTAGGAGATTCGTCTTGAAGAAGAGCTCGACCACTAGGAAGAGACCTATGACAAAGAGGTTTGAAGCACCACCAATTGTTGTATCGTTACTCACCTTGAGAGCAAACTTCACGATGTACATGATTCCTACGATGGACAATGAAACCCAGTTGATGAAGTTTGTGAACAGGAATGATTGGTCTAGGAATGGGATTGTGCCAATAGGAGTTGGGATTGGTGGGAGATACAGAATCAGGAACACCAGGAAGAGGATGAACTCTCCAATTCGTATCCACTTCGTTGGTGTCTTTGTATAGACCTCGCCATAGAGACCCCTGTCATACTCCTGTGCCCCGAAGTAGATGAAGTAGATTGGTGCTCCAAAACTAAGTGAGTTGACGAGGCACTGAGCAAATCCGTATACGACCTGCAACCAGAAGGATTCCCATGTTGCTAGGATGAGCTCCCATACATCTATGTAACTCGGAAGGAACTCAAGCATGACGAATGTCGGGAGTATACATAGAGCAATAGCTCCAAGGATGGCAAGCGCTGCCCCAGGTTTTCCTCCACCGAATTTGCCCACTCCAATCCTGTAGAACACAGTTCCCGCGACATAGAGTCCAAGGACTATTGCGAGTAGTGGGGTTGTCATTGGGAGTACAAAGAGCATCAGTACGAAGGCCGCATTGATTCCATAGAACACACGCCATCTGAGTGGGACACTTGAGATGGTGTCATCCATGATGTACACTGTGTTAGATAATCTGTAGCGTTGATAGTAGATGAGTCCAAGCCAAGGTGCAGAGAAGACAATCGGGACTGCCAAATGATGGAAGAGTAGATCCAGCATTGTATCCCCAAAAGGCATCATCTGCGGGATGAAGAACATCAGCACAAAGAAGTAGATGGGTCCAATTACAGCAAGAATGACAACTGCTAATCGTGTGGCTAACCAATCTGGACTCACGGCGGCCTCTCCAACCATTCCTGTTCTTGATACGATATAAGTGTACACGAGATTTATTTGGAGGATTAGAGTGTGTGTAATCTATCCATTGGAATAGGTGTGGGTTGCGTGTACAAGAGGAAAATTACTGCATCGAGTTTTGTGAGGAAGAGTAAACTGATTATTGGTCTCGACCTGGTAGCCGACGTGGCTGGAAAGGACAGTTCTGGGGTAAAAGCAGAGAAGGAGCGGCTTGAGCGAGAAGCCCTTACGTTAGTATCCCAGACAGCAGAACACGCTGTTGCCTTCAAGATTAACCGTCAACTTATTCTACCTGTTGGTCTCTTCGAGGGAATTCCGCGAATCCTTGATGCTATCCATGATGCTGGAATTACTGCTATCGCTGACATCAAGATGAATGATGTTGGAAACACGAACAAGCACATTGCTAAGTACTATTTCGATGCAGGGTTTGACGCCCTCATTGTGAATCCTCTTGTTGGTATGGAGGGTGGTCTCAGCAGTGTCTTTGAGATGGCTGTACTTCGAAAGAGAGGGATAATCACGCTTTGCTACATGTCTCATCCTGGAGCAAAGGAAGGCTACGGACTTTCTGTATCCACCGAAGGGCGAAAAGCTGAGCCTTTGTATCACCACTTTGCTCGGTTAGCTAGGAAGTGGGACACTGATGGGGTCATAGTTGGAGCCACTCAGCCAGATATTATCACAGAGGTCAGAGATGTTCTCGGGACTGAGATCCCTATCATGAGTCCTGGAGTTGGGGCACAAGGAGGAAGTGGCAGGGCGGCGATTGACGCTGGTGCTAATTTCATCATCGCGGCTCGTTCCATTGTTGATGCTTCTGATCCAGCGGCTGCAGCCGCACAACTTGCAGCTGAGATACGCTGATTCATAGTCTGTGCAAATGCACATTATGGACGCCCAATTGTGTACATCACAGTCCGTAAAGGGACAACGGAATCGATGTACACGTGGAAAAGGATAAAGGAAAGTATGAGATGTTCATGTACAGAAGTGTGCATGCTTCATAACCTAAGGATGACATGCGGGTCCTTTGGAGTGAGTGCATTATGGCAAACACAATTGGCAACGGGTATAGCTTTGCTACCTGGACTAATTTTATCGAGGAATCTCAGATAAGGGCGCTCTTAAAGTACAAAGTCAAGTACTATTTTGCTGGAGGTAAACCTGGTATCATGCCTACCGATATCTTCGCAGATATCATGGCAGACCTCAGTGTCAGGTACAAGGAGAACCCGAAGCTAGCCCTTGAAGACTTCAACTATGGTCCAACTGGTGGCGAATCCTGGTTTCTGAAGACACTCGCCAAGCGGCTCTGTGATGTTAGAGGTATTCCCATTGACTGTGAAACCCAATGGGAGCAAGTTTCAATCACGAATGGGTCTCAACAGGCGCTATACGCCTTACTCGACACTCTGATTAATCCTGGTGATGTGATAATTGCACCCTCTCCAGCTTACCTTGGATTCTTAGCTCCAGCGGAGAAGCTTGGAGGAAGAGTCATAACAATTCCAACAGATCTCGATGGCATCATCCCTGAAGAAGTTGAACACGCCGTGGAGGTTTCAAAGAAGAAGCTTGGTAAATGTCCAGACATCATCTATGTGGTTCCTGACTCAGACAATCCGAAAGGCACGACACTTCCAATGAAACGACGTCAAGCACTCTTTGATATCGCAGAGTCTTCCGATATTCTTCTTATTGAAGACTCAGCATATGCTGAGATCCAATTCAAGAAAAATCCCAAACCCATCAAGACACTTGATAAAGACAACAACCGGGTCGCATACCTCGGGACTAGTAGTAAGGAGGCAGCAGTCCTAAGAGTTGGTTACTCCATTCTTCCACCAGAAGTACGAGAACAGGTTCTAAAGGACAAGGGCTATCTCGATCTCTGTACGACCACGTTGGTTCAACGAATTCTCGATGAGTACTATAGCAAATACATCGATGAAGCCATGCGCGTTGGTATCCCGAAATACAAAGAACGCTACGAAGCCATGGCCAAGGCAATTGATGAATCATTCCCTGCTGGTGTACGGACTGACCCCACGGGTGGATTCTTCATCTGGTGGCAGAGTGATGATAAGAAATTCATCGCGAAGGAATTCTTGGAGCGAGTAGGAATACCTAACGACATTCTCTATGTTCCTGGTACACCATTCTACCCAAGTTCTGGACTCCGATTGACAAAGGATAGCAAAGATCTAAGACCTAGTCTTCCAGAAGACAACGCAATGCGACTTGGATTCTCCTATGCCCCCCCAGAAACTATCTCCGAGGGAATTAAACGACTCGGTGAACTCCTAACTAAGGAACTCGGATAGAATTAGACAGAGAAGTTCACGAACATAGTTGCGCCATTCTTCATTGGTCCAACATATGCCCTTTCATAAGGTCCGAATAGGTCTGAGAATCCTGAGTTTATCGACCATTCAATCCACGACCATGATGACTCTTGACCCAATTTATTGTCCGCATACTGACCAAACACCCATGAGAGGTATCGTTCTAGATCCAGCTTCTGAAGTTGGAGTTTCTTGAGTGTTTTCCCAGATGATTCCGCTATTTTGCTTGTTGTTTCCACAAGACTCTCATTCAATGTTGAATGAGTATCAAGAATCAGTTGTTTCAAATCTACAAGCTGTTCATTCATCTCATCAAACTGCTTTTTTTTCCTGAACTTTGCGATTTTGCCCTGAAGGCTGAACATATCCTTGCGATGAAGGACCTCAAATCTTCCTTCTTCTAGATTCTTGGCAAGCTGCTCGTTCCATGGTGTGTTGAAGTAAACACGTGGATATTTGATGAAAAGTGGGAACGGTATCTCCATTGCCCTCGCAGATGGAATGACCTGTGCATAATATGCTGTTTCACCAGGACCTCCTACATGTGCCACTGTTGGAATGAGAGTATCAATCAAAATCTGTCTCGAGTCTACACGAGGTGACAACTGGGTGGCGATATCTCCAAGATATGGACTGTCTGCGGGAGTTTCAAGCTCAATTGTTTCCGAACAGGATGGACACTTACCTTTGAGAACTACAGTAGCCCCCTGGTCCTCATAACGAAGTTCCGTTCGACTGCTGTTGCATCCTGATTCAGGACATTCATAGAAGAAGGGAACATAATCCGAGCCTCTACGTCCTATTCCTGGTTCATACCCCTCCGCCTCAATCAGAGCTGTGGTTTCATCGTGAGTCTTGAGGAATCTCTCTCTGTTCTTTCGCGCTAGTAGAAACTCCATGCCTTCGGTAAGAAGCTCGCGAATCTCTTTCTCAGAGGCAGTCAATAGTGGTATACCAAGATTACCAATTACATTGAAAAGATGTCCCATTATTCTCTGGGCCCACTCACCAAGGGTTTCAGAGTTGATGAAGGCGGTCCTAACGGTCATCAATGATTGCTCAAGTCGTTCCTCGAATAACAAACGAACATACCGCTCCAAATTCTTGAGCATTGGTCGATAACCACTTCGAATATCTTCTTCAACCTGACTAAGCCAGTCATTTCCAGGAAGCGGTAAAACGCTCACTGGTGAAGTTTCAAAACCCTGTGGAACAGGCATGCTGATGATGTTACCATCTCTCCCCATTAGTGGTGTTCGAATATGAGTCAATTCTGTTTGAACTGTATCATAGTCCGCCACACAGAAAAAAGGTGTGAGGGGAACCTCTTTGTCAGTGGCAAATGATGCAACCTGTGAGGCTGTTGTAGCTTTGTTCAAGATGTATGTCGGACCACCTAACACCACTGTCTGATGAGCTGATTCGACAGCCCCATTTTCTAGGGTTTCGATACTCTCTTTTACTTTAGGAGTCAAACAGCCAAGTTTCTTGTTGGCTGCAACGAGAACCCTCCTTAGGACCTTTGATTTATCTGGTATATGCCATATCATGTCCTTGTACGAATCTAACAAACTAGGAACTCTATCGACAAGGGAATCAAGCGTGAGTGGTGGAGTACTATAGAGATTCTCTGCAAGATCTGTGTTCTGTCCTTTCCAAATGAAATCCTCATAGACTTTGTAAACACTAGGGTTCAAGGTAGTTCTCAACCTCCTACTCAGATACTACATCCTCGAATACTTTCTCGTACATCTTCACGACCCGTTCTGCAGAAAACGACTCTTCAACACGTCTTCTCCCAGCTTGTCCCAGTTTCTTTCGTTCTTCATCATTCTCAAGTAGTTCAATAATAGCCTGGGCATACTCTTCCTGTTCGAATCCCTTGGTCACCATCCCATCTTTTCCTGGACGAACTAATTCAGGAATACCTCCTGCTGGTGTAGTAACAACCGGAAGGCTGCAGGACATCGCTTCAAGCAACACCAATGGCATCCCTTCAAGGGTGGAGTTTAGTAGGAAGAGGTCTGCTGAGCACATGATCTCTTGCATGTTGCTCTTTACACCAAGTAGATGTATATTGTTGCAGAGGTCGAGTGCCTCTATCTTTCTCTCTACCTCAATGCGTGTTGGTCCGTCACCAGCAATAATCAACCTGGTTTCTGGGAAATGATCGACAACGATTCTCATTGTTTCGACAAGGTCAACTACACGCTTCACCTTACGAAAATTGGATGCATGAAGGAGAATCTTCTCTTCTGGATTGAGTTCTATCGCATCGTCCTCTTTCCGAAGCCCTACACAACCACTCTCAACATAGAGTCTTACTCCATTAAGATGCGTGAATTTGGAAGTATCTATGAAGTTTGGAATCACATGAATCTCTCTCTCAATCCCAAGTTCATCATGGGCCTTTTTCTTCAGAAACTCAGAAACTGCTGTAACAGCATCTGCATTTTCCACTGTGTGTTTCACTACAGGTTTGTATGCCGGATCCTGCCCCAGTGTATGAACATCTGATCCATGCAGGGTGACAACATATGGAATACCTGTTATCTCCCGAGCCATGTAGGCGGACAATGCATGCGGAATCGCATAGTGCGAATGTATCAAGTCTAGTTTGGCATCCTGGGCAATCTTGATGATTTTGGAGGCTAAGGCCACAGTATAAGGTGGACCTATAGACTTGAAGAGAGGATAGTCAAACCGGTCAACAAGGTCTACGTGAACTCCTCTAGTCTGTTCCCACATGAGTGAGAATGGTCTCTGATAGGTGATGAAGTGGATGACATGACCTTTGTTAGCTAACTCTTGACCCAGACGTGTGGCCAAGTGGCCACTGCCACCAACTGACGGGTACAGATTGACTCCAATCCTCACGTAGTACACCTTCTTTCATTCTGAGCGGCTATCCCTTTAAGGCAAATGGTTTGAACAACTGCTGTCTTGCCAAACCTTGATTAGATGGTGTTAGGAATGTGACTCCATGAGCGGTTCGGAAGAGGGATCAATACTCGTGGTCGTGGCACATCCTGATGACGAGTGCATCGGTGCAGGTGGAACCATCAAGAAACATACTAATCAAGGCGTGAAGGTCGATATTCATTGCATGACTGGAAACAATGAGCGCAATGAGGAACTAAAGGCAGCTTGTGAAATCCTTGGTGTGAGGAGTATATATCTCAGTGATCGAAACGATTTTTCCATTTGTGAAGAGCTTACGAATGAGGTTGTGGGGGGCATACTGAAATCACGTCCGGCAATCGTCATCACCCACCATCCTTCTGACTACAATAGAAACCACCAACAGTGTGCTGAGATTGTTAACCAAGCTGTAGAATGGGCATCACACAGTACAATCTTTGATAATGCACACAGGGTCGAACGTATCTACAATATGGAGATTAACACAATGATCTCTAGACCCCATGTTCACGTTGATATATCAGAATCTTACGCTGCAGCTGTTGCCGCTCTCAAGAAACACAAGTCTCAGGTCAAGAAAGCAGACTCTTTCTATACGCAGCTTTACGACGCGAGAACAAGACTTCGTGGAGTTCAAGCAAAATGCAAGAGGGCGGAAGCCTTCTCGATTACTCTTCCAGAGCATGCAGGTCCTTTTTATGAAAAAAACAGTGTAGACCGCTTGATTTAGTCCGAGAGAATCTTCCTACTCACTAGCTTTTCTTCTACGGGCAGCCAAGAGCTGCTTTAGTTCTCCCATCATTGTTGTTGGACCACCTGGAGTTCCTGCTGGTCTGGGTCTTGGAGTGGGCGCTTTTGCCATCGTTGGGATTGATCCTCCTCCAGCTGCTGCTGAAGCTGGATCTGCAGCTGCGGCAGGAGCACGAACAGCCATTGAGGACATCCTACTCTCTAAAGCATCAACTTTACTCTCTAAATCCATGACAGATATCTGAAGGTTGGTTATTGCCTCGGTCAGTTTGGTTGTGATAATGCTTACCACTTCACCGAGCTGCCGGATCTTCTCTTCGTTAGGATCTTTGAGAGCCCATTCGAACTCATCCATGATCTCTGCTTCAAGTTCTTTCTTCTCATCCGGCATTAAAATGACCCCGTGTTCAGAATGAAAGGATGCAGTTCCGTTATTAACCTTATTTGCATTGGGACAAGGTCACAGAGCTAAGCTGAGGCTATTGCAGCTTTCACTACACTCTCAGCAGCCTTTAGAATTTCTTCCACAGTTTCTTTCGTCTTTGCTTCACATGTAATTCTAATAACTGGTTCTGTTCCTGAGGGTCTTACAAGTACCCACCCTTGCTTCAATGTGATCCCAAGTCCATCGACTGTCAAGACCTCTTTCACATCCCTCATCTTATTGGGGAGCTCGTTTGCGAGAGCATCCATCACAACCTGTTTCTTGTCATTAGGACAATCTATCTTGCCTTTGAGGAGTGGGTATTGCGGAATAGCTCCAATCAGCTGCCCAAACGACTTACCGGTTGTTGCCATCAATTCCAGAACTTTGCAGGCAGCAAGAAAAGGGTCAGGGGCCAAATGCGCATTCGGGAAGATGAACACCCCACATGCCTCTCCACCAATAACTGCCTTCGATTCAGCTACTTTCATTGCGACCTGAATATCACCCACTGGCGTTCGAATGGTGTTTCCACCAGCCTTCTCTACAGTTTCATCCAGGACAAGGGAACTATCCACCGTTGTGACGACAGTCTTATTTTTAGCTGCTCCAATTGCTTCTTGTGCAAGAAGGGCGATTGTCCGATCTCCCCGAATCACCTCTCCGTTCTCAGTGACAAAGACAACTCTGTCCGCGTCACCATCATGTGCTATCCCCAAGTCCGCCCCATTTTTCTTGATCATCTGAATGAGGTCACCAAGAGAGTCCTCATCTGGCTCTGAGCGTCTTCCTGGGAAGTGCCCATCTAACTGACCATTTATGGTGACGTATTGGCAATTGAGCTGCTGCATTAAGTATGGCGTGTGCACACAAGCAGCACCATTGCCCGGGTCAACAATGACCCTGAACGACTTTGACCGAATCGCATTAGCATCGCAACTCTCAAGAAGCGCATTAATATGTTCATCAACAGAGGAATCAATTTGGCTTTCTTTCCCTAATGTATCCCAGCTTGCCACCTTGAACTTCTTCGAAGCGTAGATCTCTTCTATATTGGCCTCTTCCTTTTGCGTGAATCCCATGCTGTTTTTCGACCAGAACTTCATACCTGTGTACTCTGGAGGATTGTGTGATGCCGTCACCATGAGACCTGCATCAAACCCTCGCTTCATTGTGATGAATGCAAGTGTTGGGGTTGGTATGATTCCCGCATGTACCACATTGATGCCTGTTGATAGAATACCTGAAGTCAATGCACCTGCTACCATGAGACCTGTTGTGCGCGCATCGCGAGCCAACACGACTGTTCCTTCTCCTAGGTAGGTCCCGAGTGATTTCCCAAGATTCAGAGCCATCTCAAGATCGAACTCATCACCGTAGACCTTTCTTACACCTGTTGTCCCGAAGAGCTTTCCAGTCATGGGAATCATCATTCTACTCGCTGCAGAATCAGAGAAAAAGATACCTACTGGTGCGAGCGTGTCTGAGCGGCAAATCTCTATATTATGACCAACGATTGAGAGGACATCATGCCCTTCTTCGAACATGATAGTACAAGAATCCATTATGTTGATGTTGACAAGAGAGAGGACAAGACATCTGGGATTCCTCTAGTCTTTGTGCATGGTGCTGGTTCCTCGCACCTCATCTGGGCACTACAACTGAGAGAGTTCTCCAAGGAGTATCGGACAATTGCTTTAGACCTCTCTGGACATGGCAAGTCTGAGGATATTGAGAGTGATCCCTCAATTGATCTGAACTATGCTGAGGAATTGGGGTCTCTTATCCGTCACTTGAATCTGGACAGGTTCATTCTCATCGGACACAGCATGGGTGGTGGAGTAGTCATGTCCTATTCTCTGAAGGAGAATGTGCAGAAACCTCTGGCAATGGTGCTTGTGGACACCTCCTCGGACCTCGATCTCTCAAAGTTCAAGACTGGTCTAGTCAAGGAAACTCTTGAGGATCGGGTGTACTTCTTTAAGAGTCGAATCTTCGAAAACTATACTGACGCATATCAGATAAAGAAACTGGATGATGAGATGAGACTGGCCAACCCTTTAGTCATGGCTCGAGACCTCAATACCTGCAGTAAGTTCAACATCACTGAAAGACTCGGAGAGATTGACATACCTGTGTTCGTTCTGGTCGGTTCAGGCGATGACATCATTACCCCGGCTATCGCTGCTGACTTTAAAAAGAAACTCCCCCGTGCTGACATCGCTGTTGTGAAGGGAGCTGACCACATCCCAATGGTTGAGCAGGAGAAAGAATTCAACCGTCTATTCAGGAAATTTGTTACATGGGTAGTCGAGCATTGTTGAGAATATCGAACTTATCATCGCAACCAGAACATGACTTGGGCTCAGGCTAAATCTTACGAAACCTTATTAGTGCCGTCAGACTCCTATCGCTTCATACGTACCACCGCCTATCCTATTCAGGTGACTATACAGATGAGCAGCTCTTACGACTATCTCTTCAAAATCGTGGTCTTAGGCGAGGGTGCTGTTGGAAAAACTGCTATAGTGACCCGCTTTTCTCATGGGTTCTTCCGTACTGACTACAAGACAACCATCGGCAGCCAGTTCGCTGTCAAGAACGTCGATATCCTCCGAGACCCAACCAATGTCACTGTGAAGTTGCAGATCTGGGATGTCGCCGGGCAAAGCCGATTCCAGATTCTTAGGCCGATGTACTACCGAGGGTCGAGTGGTGGATTACTAGTTTTTGATGTTACCCGACGAAGGACCTTCATTGTGCTTGATGAGTGGCTGGAAGAGCTGCACAAGGCTATCAACAAGGAGATTCCTCTGGTGCTTGTCGCCAATAAGACTGATCTGCCAGACCGAGTGGTGGAGCCATCTGAAGGCCGCGACTTTGCTGACAGGCATGGAATGCCATATATCGAGTCCTCAGCCAAGACCGGCGAGGGTATCGTTGACATCTTCCAGGAGCTAGCAGAGGTCTTGGTGGCCCAACGCGAGAAGGGCAACAACTACTAGCCTGAGACCTTCGACTTTTGTTCTCATCCGAACCATTATCAGCAGGAAATGCATGTGTGAGTCAGAACGATGAGCAAACCAGATGAATCACACCCAGTAAATGCAATTCCTCCCCTAGCTTGGGCTCTGGAGCTCTACATGAAGGTTGGAGGAAAGTTCAAGGAAGGGAGGACGATTGAGCTTATCTTTCCTGTTGACGACCATAGAGAGATGATGCGAAAGAAGGGATCTCACGAGATCTACATGTGGTTCTCAAAGGGTAGGATTTTCCTCCGAGCTAGATGCAACTATGACAAGGCTTGCTCCTTCAATTCAGACAGGATAAATGGAGCGAACCGAGAGGCAATGAAGAAGCTCGAATGGGGAGAAGCTCGGTCCGACACCTTCTTCAAAGCACTTCGAAAGTGGATTGTTCGTCTTGACCTTGATTTTGTGACATTCATCAGAGCCCTAAACACTGTATGTGATAGACGAGTGGAGATTCCACTCACGACAAAATGGGGCAAGACATTCAGGAAGTTTGACGACTATCGCAGGAACAAATGGCCTGAGGACGTGACTCCTGATAAACGCGAGAAGTTCATAGAAGAGGTGCTGGTACGTGTTTCATTCTGGATTTCAGCCGCCTACGCCGTTGGTGCGCTGAAGTAGTGGCTCTACCTTTTAGATCACTAAAGAGTTCAGTCATGGCATCACGAACAACGCATAGATTAGTGTAAAGAGTGCCATGGACAATCCAGCTAGAATGAAACTCCATGTATGTATCTTGGAGATGAACTTGGCAAATCTCTTCTTGTAAGCTGTGACTATGTAGAGGATCACTAGATTTGCCTTGTCCAGTGGAATTGACTTCTTCTTGTCAGCATCTGTGTTTCTCTCAAATTCTCTCTCGAGGTCGCTAAGGAATGCACCTTGTGTTTGAGATTCATCAGGTATATTGTCGCTCAACATCTTCTCAAACGCTGGTATATTTTTCTTGAAGTACCATCGTTCCTCAATCCAATCATACTTCTGATGAGGATATTGAAAGTTTGAATCAAGATTATGTTTGAATACACAGACCATTCCGCCTATTAGAAGCACTATCAAAGGTGGAACAAAGATGTAGGTATATGGGTGAGTAGTCCAATCAGAGTTGGCCATTGCTGAAAAAACAAGCCCCAGTCCTGCAATGGCGATAGCCACCAGGGTGTTTGAGGTTGTAGCATTTTCTTGTCTTATGTTCTCATAGTACTCAGAACGGTTCACTGTGAACTCAATCAGGGTCACTATGCGCTGGTATAGAAAGTCCAACTTCTCAGGATCTTCAGGAAGAGGTTTCGAAATGATCTCGAAATACCGTTTCCTGAATTCCTCCTCACTCATCTGCTTCAATCGTCAATCCTCCTTAGATTATATCCCCGACTCACTCCCCGCCTTAAGTTCTTTCACAGACAATTATTTTGTCTACTATTAGCAGACTTTGACCTATCAAAACTGCTTTAGAGCATGCATGTCTGCTAAGGATTGAGGTTGTATCAAGTAAATGAACATTGGCCTGCTTGTGAATCCTATAGCTGGAATGGGTGGTCGTGTCGGCTTAAAAGGGACTGACGGAGTTGTAGAGGAAGCAATCAAGAGAGGTGCGACTCCAGTGGCTCCAGGTCGGGCTCTAGAGTTCCTATCCGCACTGGAATCAGTCATTTCAACCTCAAATCTCAAAAACGAACTTAGAATCATCACATGCCCTGGTAAGATGGGGGAGGATGTCGCACAAGAAGCTGGTCTAAGACATGAGGTCATAGACATCGATATCGAGAACTCTACAGATGCCGAGGACACAAAGGACTGTGTTCTAGCTCTCTACGAGGAAGATGTCAGACTTCTAGTATTTGTTGGAGGCGATGGCACGGCGCGGGACATCCTCGATGCTGTGACAGCATACGAACTCGAAGGATTCCAAGTCATTGGAGTTCCCTCTGGAGTCAAGATGTATAGTGGAATCTTTGTTGTGAACCCATCAGATGCAGCCGAGGTTGTGAGGTTGGTCTATGAAGGCACTGCACAGACTGCAGAGTATGAGATTATGGATGCAGATGAGAATGCAATCAGAAGAGACCAGTTCATTATCAATCTCTACGGCTATCTATCAGGACCTTCAGTTCCAGCAAGGTTCCAAGGAGCGAAACAAGCAAGTCCCGAAACTTCTGATGAACAGGAAGCTCAAGAGGCGATTGCTAGGTATGTCATTGACGAGATGGACTCTGATGGGACCTATATTCTTGGTCCTGGAACCACAGTGAAGATGGTGACCGACCTGCTCAAAGTCAAGAAGACCACACTTGGAGTCGATGTGTACAAGCACGGGACCGCTTATAACGATGTCAACGAGGAAACGATTCTGGAGCTTGTTGATGACTTTAGCAAAACGTGGATTATTGTGTCCCCAATCGGTCATCAAGGTATGTTATTTGGTCGAGGAAACCAACAGATAAGCCCTGGAATCATTGAGCGTGTGAAGAGAGAGCACATCATCGTAATCAGTACACCATCAAAACTCAAGGGGATTGAGGGTGAGATTCTTCGGGTTGATACGGGCGACACAAAAGTTGATGACATGCTTCGAGGGTATATTAGGGTGGTAACAGACTATAACGAGATGCGCCTGATTAAGATAGAATAGAGGTGAATGGGTCGTGATTGTGTTGCTTACAGACTTTGGAGTGTCTGAGTACACGGGAATCATGCGTGGAGTCATATATTCGATCTATCCTGAGGCTCAAGTTGTCGATCTCACTCACTCAGTGCCCTCTCAGTCGGTTAGAGAAGGTGCATGGATTCTCCTACAGAGCTACAAACACTTCCCCACGGGCACAGTTTTCGTTTCAGTTGTGGACCCAGGGGTTGGTACAGCTCGCGATGCCGTAGTGGTCGTGACTGAGAATTACATTCACATAGGTCCAGACAATGGTCTGCTATATCCAGCTGCATCTGAGGATGGGATTGAGCGAGTCTATAAACTCCTGATTGACGAAGGTATCTCAAAGACCTTCCATGGACGGGACATCTTTGCGAAAGCAGCAGCATATCATGAGGTAGGAACTCTCGGAGTTATGTCGACAGAACTGAAACCTGGACTTGACCAAGCACTCGTATTCTACTTAGAGGGTCGCACGGGTGAGGTAGTTAGGAAAGATCCGTTTGGCAACATCATTACGAATATTCCTCCTGCAGAACAACCGAAGTACACAGTATCAATCAGGAATGACCGACGAGAACTACCCTATTTTGAAACCTATGAGTATGGCCCTGAGAACAGAGTCTTCTTAGTCACCAGCAGTTATAACACACTAGAGATTGCAGCAAAGAATAGACCAGCAACTGACTTCATAGCAGTTGAAGTTAGTGAGCGGATCACCATCGAGTAGTTCTATGATGCAAATCCCTTGAAGTAAGGACAGGACTCCTCCTCACAATCTCTACTCTTTGTTGAAAACTTACAGGACTTATGTTCTGGAGCTTCTCCCAGGTCGATGTCGAACTCCTTTCTGAGGAGGTCCATTGCAGCAGTCAACCCGAAGTATGTAGCTCTCTTGCAACATCGTCTGAGTCCATCTTGTGACAGATATAATGCATCTGTTGTGGCCTTGTGTGAAATCGTTCTCTCTGGACCCTTGGTTGGAGTTGAACCTACAAAGAGTGCAGTTGCAACCCCAGCACCAACACACGCCCCGCAGGTGCCAGCATATCCGCAGAAACCCCCTGGGATTTTCATCCCTCGTCTAATACCCTCAAGAATCACCTCGAATGTAACTGGAGAACCATCAGGTCTTGTCACTCCTCGATTCTTCATTGCTATCAAAATCGCTGCAGGGACCAAGCCATGGTGTTCAGGACCATGAAACTTGAAGCTTGGATGTGTCATTGCCTTCTCAGCCACATCCTTTGGATTCTTGCTCTTGTCTAACTCTGCAAGTCTTTCTAGGAATTCAACCGCATCGCTTGAATGACAAGAATCACATACAAAATGGCCATTGGGGCAGTAGATTGGTGAAAGCACGACCTCATTACAGTAAACACAAGTTTGCTCTCGTGTTTCTTTGTCATACACAAGATCAGTACCGCAAACCATACAAGCAATATCGTGCTCTTTGTCCTTGGTCATGATTCTCCTTCACCAGATATGCTAGGCCGTGTAATAGAAAAGAAAAATCTGTTGATGTAGTTTCTACAGCTCATGAATTCCGAGCAACTTCTTTTACTAGAGGTATGTGTCTGAATTTCCTCATGTTCCATTTACTATTCGACACAGCTTTTGGTACCTCTGGAATCATATACAGAAGTGTGGAGGATGGTGGGGTAGTCCATATTCTCTTACCAGGCTCTGAAACAGATGTCAAAGCGCGAATCAAAACAGTGTATCCTGAAAGTACCGAAACACAGTCACGGAAAATTCAGGGTTTGATTAGGGACATCGTTCGATACCTCAGGGGAGAACCTGTGAAATTCTCGATGGATCTTATAGACACATCAGTCTGTTATCCTTTCCAGCTTAAAGTTCTCACGACTGAACGTACTATTCCTAGGGGAATGACTGCAACCTACGGATGGGTGGCGAGTAAAATCAATACAAAGGGGGTCAGAGCAGTTGGGAATGCACTGGCGCGAAATCCATTTCCGCTGGTTGTTCCCTGTCATCGTGCAGTGCGATCAGATCGAACACTAGGTGGTTTCCAGGGAGGTCTTTATATGAAACGGGCTCTGCTTGAGATGGAAGGAGTGGAGTTTGACTCAAAGGGTCGTGTAGAACCAGATTTTTTATTGTCTGATGATTCAGTGACTGTTACAATTAGAAACGATCAACATTTTGGTTCTCTGATTTGGTTGATATAGAAAGTAACTAAATAGCAGGATATCTTTCTAGAGGTCATGTCTCGAATCATTGTCCTCGGCGGTTGTGGAATTGTTGGCAATCAGGCTGTTAAGGCTCTGGCTACTTCCAATGAATTTGATGAGATCGTCATTGGTGATGTCAACATCAAACTAGCAAACAAGTATGTTAGAGAGATTGGTGATTCCCGTCTTTCTTCGCATCTTGTGGATTTGACAGACTCAAAGATGATTGTCGATGCTATCAAAGGCTCAGATGTTGTTCTCAACTGCTCTGGTCCGTTCTACAAGCTTGGACCGATTATTCTGAAGGCTGTGATAGACTCGAAGATTGACTATGTGGATGTATGTGACGATCTCGATGCAACGCAAATCCTCCTTGATATGAATGACCAAGCAAAGAAAGCTAGAATTTCAGCACTCATCGGTATGGGTAGCTCACCTGGTGTGGCCAACGTTCTCGCTAAGTTCTGTGCGGACCACATGCTTGATGAGGTCGATACCATTGACATTCAACACGCTCATGGTGGTGAACCATCAGAAGGTCCTGCAGTAGTTGCTCATCGCATTCACAGTATGATCTCTCCAATTCCCATGTTTCTCAATGGAGAATACACAACTGTCGATTACTTCGAGGAGAGTGGAAAAGCACTTCGTGAGGATGTCGACTTTCATCAGATAGGAACATACACTTGCTACCCTTACCCGCATCCAGAAACCGTAACATTACCAAAATACATCAAATGCAGGAGAGTGTCTAACTTGGGTTGCGTGCTTCCTCCAGAATACTATCAACTGACGCAAGATGTTGTCAGAGTTGGCATAATCGATGAGCAACCAATTGAGGTTGGAGGTCAACAGATTGTGCCTCGAAACTTCGCAATTGCGTATGTCATAAAGGAAAGAGAGCGTATCCTCAAGGAAACCAACTTCGGTGAACAGCGGGGCTGCCTGAAGATATCGATTAAGGGTATCGAGGATGGCGAGTTTCGACAATACAATTTCCAGATATCCTCTATTGGTCAATCAATGGGTGAAGGAACAGGAATCCCAGCAGCTTTTGGTGCAATCCTGATGCATCGGGGGAAAATCACAGAGAAGGGTGTACTACCCCCTGAAGCATGTGTTGCTCCACTTGATTTTCTCGGTCTCATGCAAGAACACCTGAATATTGACAAAATGACGGGAGGGGGGTCCCCACTGATCATCGAGTCAATAGACAAGGATGGCAATGTTGAGCTTTTGGAGATGTAAATTCAATTCAGAGTCAGTCATATATGCCAGTTTGCCCATCAGGAATTGTGGGTTCAGATATGACTTCAGAGAGAGAAACAAAGTATGTGATTGCAGTTGACCATGGAACCACTGCCATGAAGGTTGCACTCACTGATACGTGCGGAGAGACTCTTGGATTCGAGTTTGAAGAAACCCCTCTCTACCTCTTTGAGGGGGGTGGTGCTGAACAAAATCCCGATGAGTGGTGGAGTGCCTTCATCAGTGCCACTAAGCGACTTCTCTCACGGAACATCAAACCAGTAGATGAAATCATAGCAATCTGTGTATCAAGCCAATGGTCTGGAACAGTAGCAGTTGATGAGAATGGAAACCATTTGTACAATGCTGTCATCTGGATGGACTCTCGTGGTGCACCATATGTCCGAAAGGTGAATGAAGGCATCATCAACATCTCGGGATATGGAATTCTTAACATTGCTCGATGGTTGAGAAGTACGGGAGGACTCCCAGCAAAAGCTGGTAAGGACCCTGCAGCTCACATTCTCTGGCTCAAGAATGAACGTCCAGAAGTCTACAAATCCACTTACAAGTTCCTCGAGCCTAAAGACTACTTGAATCTACGACTGACTGGGAAGTTTGCAGCATCCTACGACTCAATCATGCTACACTGGGTGACAGATATCCGTGACATCAATAATGTCCATTATAATAAGGGGCTCATCAAGAAGGTTGGAATAGATGCAGCTAAACTCCCTCTTCTCATGAGCGCTATTGATGTCCTCGGTAATGTGAAGCCAGAGATTGCTGGGGAGCTTGGCATCCGAGAAGACACAAAGGTTGTCGTTGGGTCTCCTGACCTTCAGTCTGCGATTATTGGATCTGGTGCCGTACGTGATTTCGAGGGTCATATCTACATTGGGACAAGCGATTGGGTCACATGTCATGTGCCATTCAAGAAAACAGCCATCAACTCAAACATGGCCTCCTTCCCCTCTCCAATTCCTGGGAAATACTTCGTTGCTAATGAACAAGAGAGTGCTGGGGCTTGTCTAACTTTCCTACGGGATAATGTGTTTTACTCAGAAGATGAATCGCGAAAAGGAAATCCTGATGTGTATCAAGAGTTTGACGAAATTGTGTCAAAATCCCCACCTGGTAGTAACGGGCTAATCTTCACACCATGGCTTTATGGAGAGAGAACGCCTGTGGAGGATCATACTCTCAGAGGCGGATTCCATAATATGTCACTTCATGTAAACAAAGAGGATATTGTCCGTTCGGTCTTTGAGGGTGTAGCTTTCAACACTCGTTGGTTGTTCGAATTGGTGGAGAAATTCATCAAGCGGAAAATGGACCCTGTTAGCATCATTGGTGGCGGTGGTAAGTCTGACATCTGGTGCCAGATTTTTGCTGACGTCCTCAACAGAACCATTAGACAGGTGAAAGACCCGATACTGGCTAACGCACGTGGTGCGGCCTTCATTGCTGCGACTGCTCTTGGTTACTGTACCTTTGATGACATACCCAGCCTCATTAAGTACTCAAACACATTTGAGCCCAATCCCCAAAACCGAGACCTCTATGACACTCTCTTCAAGGAATTTCTCAATATTTACAAGAATAACAAGACCATGTACAAACGGTTGAATGAATGAGCTGGAGGAGAGATTGTGGCACGGTTCACGTTCGACTTCGTAGAGAAGCAAGTTAGAAAGAAGACCTTTGGAGTGTTGACCACAATAGACCCAAAAGGACGACCCCACAGTACTGGAGTCATCTATGCAGTAGGGTCTCCTGAGAAGCCATTTGCTCTATACTGTATAGTTGGGACAAAGTACGCAAAGGCACGAAATATCAGGCGAAATCCCAATGTGTCTCTAGTCGTGATATTCCCTCATTACTGGATTCGTTTTGCACCAGCAAGCTATGCTATGTTCCGAGGAACTGCAGAGCTTTTTCTAGGTGACTATGCTGATGGTCGCTGGGCCATGAGTCAGACACGGATTGGAAGGATGAACCTACAAACGGATGCTGATGAACTAGGCATTGAATATGCTTACGTCAAGATAACCCCTGAACCCACTGTATTCTGTTATGGTCTTGGATATGGTATAATGGAGTTACGTGGAGATCATACCGGGGCAGCCTACAAAGTTTCAATCCCTGAACATCGACGTTGAAACTTCAAACTAGGAGTAGTACCTTCGAAGTACGCGGGCCGCTCTGAGGGTTATCCATTTCGATGGTTTATGCTTCTCATCGATCTCACAGAGCATTTTGCCATTGAATGTGTCCTTGAGAAGCCATCGACCATTCTGCTGACTTTTTAGAACAAGATCAATAGAGTCTTGCATCCTTTCATCCTTGATTCGAAGCGCTGTGAGGGTGTCCAGAACTTCGAGTACGTCTGATTGATAGAAGAGTGGAAAACCAAACCGTTTCCATCCTGCTTTGTCCTTTCTGCTCCCGTCTGGATTTCGAAGGTATTTGTACACCTCATTCTCGAGTATTATCTCAACCTCTTGCTTGATGATTCTGTTCAGGTCCGAAGATCTCTGCTTTTCAGGGATTCGTGCTAGAGCCCTGAGCATTTTTGCACCACCCATGTAGCAGTTCTCTGGAAACACCTTGTTCCTGTCAATTGGATATGCCCTGCATTTCCAGCCTCCTGCATCATCTGAGTGAGAATTCACTCGGAAATCAATAAGCCTCTCAGTCCTTGAGTCGTCGAGATATCCAAAATGAATCAGATAATACAGGATATTTCCATCATAGCAACACCCATCAATTACATCACTCGCATATCCTTTCTCAGTCTTGGGCATATTAGTACGAAAATGTCCTGAATTCATTTGAAACAAAAAGAGATACTCAATTGCTTTCTCTATCTGTGGAGTTCTTTTTGCACCCAGTTCAGCAAGGATTAGTAGGTTATGTGTTGTTGTCGTGTATTTCGGCGTATACATATTTCCGTAAGTGCCCCAGTGCCCCTCACTTCTCTGAGCCTTCATGATTGCCTTCACGCAGGGTGTGTTCATCACAACATTTTGAGTTTCGATGACTTCTGGATCATCGATTGGTCTACCATCAAGCTGCTGCAGAGCCCAGAATCGAACACTGGGATTCTCTGGACCTAAAAGCCAGTCATGAGTTTCCTCGCTGATGAAATCCTCCCAACTCATAGGACCCATTGAAACACCAAGTTCTATCAGTCTTTCGTACGCTAGAAGTCTGCTCCAGTTCTGCCTGTGCCCCATGAATCCATTGCGATCTTCAGTTCTTCATGTCCTTCTTCCTTGGCATATCTGCTCACAGGTATGCCTTGCATCTTGGCGTCAATAGCTTGTCTGAAAGCTATTGCTCCTGCACGTGGTCCATGGGGATGCGCATGGATTCCGGCTCCTGTTCCAATTACTATGTTTGGACCCAAGTCATCTATTACCTCTTCAACATGCCCTGGACTGATTCCACCACTTGGCATAGGTGCAGTCTGTCCAATGTTGTGCAATGGCATGACCATATCGTGTGCAACATTGAGATACCGTTCCTTGAGGACCGGAGCTTTGCCATAGGGGGCTGGAAACACAGTGATGTCAGAACCACAGATTCTGGGTAATTTTCCTGTAACGATATTTGAAGAGATGCCGACAATGGGCGAATAACTCATGGCTCCTGTGACATCCATATGGGCAAGTAGTGGCACTTTTGGAGCCAGATTTTCGCTTACATGTCGGAATGCTGAATATCCTACAGCCAGAAAGTTAATCATTAATCCGTTGGCACCCAGTTCAATGGCTCGTTCTGCATTCTCAAACATTCTTGGAAGACTATCAGTGATATTGACTGTATAGATGGTCTTCTCACCCTTCTCTGAGTTTGCGCGATCTAGTGCTTCCATGAAGCGCGGAATTCTATCTTCAAGAGTGTTGAAGTCAGGATTTGCTAATAACTCATCATCCTTGATGATGTCAGCCCCTCCAGCCGCAGCCTCATATGCCAAATCGGCTCCCATCTCACAAGAGGTATAGACACATGGTTTGACCATATTGTTAAGGATGGGTCTCTTCTTAGTCTTCAACAGTTTCCGAAGACCATCGATACCAAACTTTGGTCCCTTGAATCCCTTAAGCCAGCTCTTTGGGAACTTCATGTCTAGACACTTAATCCTCCCATAAAGTGAGATATTCCCAATCACTGTTGTGAGAAGCATCGGAATTGTCTGCCCGAAATTTTCCCAAGGGTATGCAACTTGCATGATGTACTGTCTTCTCTCAAGGTCTTTTGGCAGACTGTACTCATATTGAGGCACCTCGTATACTCCTATGACCTTGGCAACATGCCGTCTTCGAACAGCTGGAGTTTCACCAGGTACCAGAGTCCATGTACCTGTACTCTGTTCAACAGCTGCATCATGAGCTAGACTCCTAGCATCCATGAATGGAGGGAGTCCAACATAGTATGTGCAGATGACATACTTCTCATTATCAATAGCATCAGGCAGTGCATCAGGTAATGCATCAAGTGGAAGCTTTTCCATTACAATCAACCACTCTTTCCAATGCGTGCCGGTCTTATGTTCTTTTGGAGAACAACACAGTACAGTAATCATCTTCGAGCGCGTGCAATAATAGATACGACCGCAATTGCTACGAGCGCAACTACACCTACAAGAATGTAGGGAACGCTTGTTGGATTTGGGTAGTTGTTTGTGATTGCATTTATCACTTGGCCTACCCACAGGTCATATTGCCACGCTCCAGTATTGTCAGAGGAAAATACAACCACGACATCATGTTCCGGAATGACATAGATGAGCTGACCATTATATCCTCTCGCTGAATACCAATTCTGATAATCGTTAATCCACCACTGATATCCATAGCTGGTCCCTCCATAGGGTGTCGCTGGACCATGGTGCGAACTATTGACCCAATTCGATGGCACTACTTGTTGAGTATCCCAGGTTCCATTGTTCAGGAATAAAAGTCCGAATTTTGCCATATCGCGAGGTTTCAAAGCCAGATTTGATCCACCAAAATTGATTCCTTGTGGATCCGTCAACCAGTATCTAATTGTGATGCCTATCGGCCCAAAGAGATACAGGTCTGCAAATGCAAGAGGAGTCATCCCTGTGGTCTTATTGA
Source organism: Promethearchaeota archaeon (assembly GCA_048940045.1). Classification (GTDB taxonomy): domain Archaea; phylum Asgardarchaeota; class Thorarchaeia; order Thorarchaeales; family Thorarchaeaceae; genus SMTZ1-45. The sequence continues at coordinate 962 of JBHLOX010000017.1, read as the reverse complement.
TAATGGCAGCGAGTAGATGAGAGTTTCCACTATTATAATAGAAAGTTGAACCTGGTTCATATGCCATGGGGCGGTCTAGGACATATTGAACCCAGTCATCAGAATCTGTCATCGCAAAGAAATCATTGTATTCTTCATAGTTGTCTTCATCCCATTGGAATCCTGTCCTCATTTGAAGTACATCTTCCAGTGTGATCTCCTCTTTCCAAATAGTCGTGTTTGCGATTGTACGGTCTGGAAAGAAATCGAGGAGTAATTGACTTGTGCTATCGATGAAACCCTCATCGATTGCAATTCCGATTAAGGATGAAACGACACTCTTCGTCACTGAATATACAATATGAGTGCTGTCAATATCATAGAGTATTGGTGTGAAATATTCTTCAGCCACTAAGTAACCATGCCGGACAACCAACATGCTTCGAATACTGGCACCCGAATCCCTAACATTATCGTAGATTTGCGCAAGAGCTGTAGAATCCATTCCTTGCTGTTCAGGAGTTGTTGTAGCCCAATCCTGTGTTGGCCAAACTTGAACAGGTCTAGATGATTGAGCTTCAGATAGTATAGCAAAACCGGTAGAAACAAGGATAATAATGACGGCTACCGTGAGAGCCTCTCGTGCCTTCATATTCCAGAATCCCGATCCTCTACAATTAAGTGTGCTATTCTACGCAAGCGGTCTTGCCAGAGAGCTTGGTTTATCAGTGTGTTAGGCACCGAGAAGCATGTTCGACAAATGCTAGGGCGAGTGAGATCTTGATTCCGATAACTGAGATTGCAAAAAAAGCTGGAATTGATGAGAAGTATTTGGAACACTATGGAAAATATATGGCAAAGATAGACCTGAACATCAGAAAGGACTTGGGAAAACGAAAGGGCAAGCTCATACTTGTAACTGCAACAAACCCAACTCCAGCAGGTGAGGGTAAGACAACCAATTCAATTGGTATCTCAATGGC
>JBHLOX010000016.1:0-31417 GCA_048940045.1 Promethearchaeota archaeon | reverse complement strand
GGGGCCGTAGTCTAGCCTGGATAAGGCACCAGCCTCCGGAGTTGGTTATCCCCGGTTCGAATCCGGGCGGTCCCGCCACTCAAACCCGCTTATTTTCACCCTCTCGGACTTTAAAAGACCTCATTTTGCAGTGTAGTGTGAAAGTGAGGTTAATCACATGAGTTTCCTACATGGACGAGGTTCATCTACTGACCAACTTGTGAGCAGGTTCACCAAGTATCTTAATGGTCCTATGGGGAAAACAGTACTTGATAATTTAGAAGAGGGCGAAAACTTCATTCTCCAGACTTCTGATCATACCTTCAGAGTGACAAAAAGAAATGGTCATGCAGTCGTGGAGATTCTCCAAGTACAGCTTGCCTGATGTTTCTCTAATATCAAGCAATCACTATGTTTTCGCAGCGAAGACTCTATAAGTCAAACTACGCCCCTCGATGAATGGGGCCGTAGTCTAGCCTGGATAAGGCACCAGCCTGCGGAGTTGGTCATCCCCGGTTCGAATCCGGGCGGTCCCGCCACTCCTTTTGGGCAGTGTGAAACTCGACAAGAAGCTTAAATGCAGTACTAAAATCGGCAATGTATAAGTGGGAACACTGTTCTCAGCACTTACGAGAGATCTCAAATATGCAATTCACGCCGCAGCGACTAGACAAAGTGTATCGAGCTATGCGTCGAGAAGAGATTGATGCGTTACTCATCACACGTAGGCAAGATGTCCAATACTTGACTGGCTACCAATACGTGGGTGTGAGTGTTCCAATCGGATGTCTAATCAGTGAGGATCATCAACCACAACTGATTATTCCTGACAAAAGGGAGTTGATATCCTCCCACGAGTCGGTGATGGCCAAAATGCGACCATTCAACGAAACAACCTCTGAGGGTTGGTCAGGAACTCGTGGTACAGCTTTCTGGGACAAGACCACTGGAATTCTGAAGGAGTTGGGTCTTACTGGTAGCATGATTGGACTTCAGCATGATTGGCTTTCGGTTCGTGAGTTTGAGAAACTAAAGCATGCCTTGCCTGAGGCTGGGTTCAAGGACTTCTCTCCAAGCTTGTGGAAGCTGCGGCACATCAAGGATGCTGCAGAGATTGATGCAATACGCAAGGCTGTGAACATTGGCGAGATTGGTGTTCGAACTGCCCTAGAGGTCGTTGCTACGGGTAAGTCTGAGAAGGAAGTATCTCTAGAGATCGAATCCGCGATGAGAGGTGTTGGTGGCCAACAACGAGGGATTCGGGCTGCGGTATTATCTGGAGCACAGGCACATCTTCCCTTTACTGAGCCTAAGGCATCGAGAATCAGTAACGACCAACTTGTGGTTCTGGATATTACGGTAAGTCACTCAGGATATTTTGGAGAAGTAGCAAGGACAATTCACCTTGGTAAACCCTCAGACAAGCAGCAGAAACTATTCGAGTATGTGACTAATGCAGCACGTCAGCTAGAAAAGCGACTCAAACCAGAAGCACAGATCAAGGATGTAGCATCTAAGAGCTTGAAAAAAGTAGGTAAGAGCTTCCCGCCTGGCACTATAATACAACCACTCGGCAACTCAATTGGTCTTGACTTATATGAGCCCCCCTATATTATCCCTGATGTTCAACAGTCACTGAGGGCGGGAATGGTGTTCTCAATACATCCAACTGGATTCGCAGCTGGTGTGGGAGCTGTCAAGATTGCTGATGTGTTCCTAATAACTGAGGACGGATGCGAGAGTCTTGCAACACTAGCACGCGAAACCATGTGATCACGTAGATTGCTGCCATCTCCTCAGTTTCATGAAGGTCTGAGTTATGGTTTCAACACGAATCGTATGCTTTTCGATTTCTTCCCTTGTAATCTCTCTAATCTGAGCAGCTGGTGCTCCAGAATTCTGAGTTCTAGGTGGAATCACAATGTTGGATGGGACTATACTTCCTGGTGCTAGGGACACGCCCGCTCCTATAGTAGCACCATCGAAAACAACGCAACCTTCTCCAATGTAAACACTATCACCAATATAGACTCCATGAATTGCTGTTGCAGTAGAAATAATGACATCGTTGCCAATGATTGCTGGATTGTCCTCATTGTGGGCATGAATAACAACACTGTCTTGAACACATGTGTTCTCACCGATTCGGACAGAGGCTTGATCGCCTCTGATTACAGCTCCTGGCCAAATGTTCGCACCTGCCAAAACATCAACTTCACCCATAATGGTTGCTTGGGGACTGACATACGCTCTGGCATCAATATTTGGACTCTTATCACCAAATGGAAGTACTGGCATCTATCACACCTTTGTTCTATCTAGAATAACACCCGTCGCGCAGTCATATAAAATATCATGCGACTTTTAGGTGTGTTATTTATCACCCAAGAAGAAGCTAATCACGTCCTCATAATGCTCTGCGGGTCTTAGTCCAATCAATCGGTCCAATATCTTCTTCTCTCCAGTTGTTCGATGCTCAATCTCATACTTTGCAGGTTCACCATCAAAGTAGATGAGGACACACGGTATTGCATAAATCTCATTGTCCATGGCAAACTGGGTGTACTCCTGTGTGTTTACCCTCAGGAACTTGATATCCGGACTATCAGCGTACTTCTTTTCAAGTTCTTCGAGGATAGGGGTCAATGCCTTGCACGGCTGGCACCACGGAGCCCATGCATCAACGAAAAGTAGTCTAGTCTTTCCTAATTCCTGCTCAACAACCTCTGGCGATACGTCATTGACCATGACTCTCCGATTGCTTGGCAGGCTATGAATGTTACTCGAAACGCAAATCACTGCTTATGGATAAGAGAGTCAATTCAATATTCTACTTCTCGGCCCAAGTGGCAACAACATCGATTATTGGACCGTATGCAAACCCTGCAAACAACGCAGGAACATCCTTGAACTCACTGGAGAGGAAAATTGCTGTTGACACCAGTATGCCAAAGAGTAATCCTCTGACGATTGCGTTCAACAGGTTCTTTTGGTCCCCACGTTTGACCAGTATCATGTCCCCTGCAAATCCGATTAGAACGCCCATTATCAAACGATTGTACCATAACCCAATCAGGAATATGATATTAGGCAAGTAGCCACCGGGTAATATTGCTCCTGCAACAATGAAGCATAGCACACCGAGAAGTGCCCCTGTGAGAGTGGCAATCCCTATCCGTCTATAGTTTGGCATGTCCATCTCTCCATCCTGTCATTGTCCTAGGTTGGATTTGATATAAAACATTCTTTCTGAATGAAACTGAAAAGGAAAAGATAGAGGGGATGACCCCCCTATAAAGTAATGATCCAGGCTTATGCTGGCTGCTCAGCTAACAAGTTGTCAGCTATCTGCTGGTACACCTCAGGAGGCATGACGCCTACGAGCTTGTCCATCTTTCTGCCTGATCCGTCGTCAAAAACAACTCTCTTGCCCTCAGAGTATACAAGCACACTGGGAACTCCTGTGATCTGGTTCTCCATGCTGAACTCTCTGTTGTGATCAACGTCAAGCTTTACTACTTTTAGACCCTTCTCTGCGTATTGGTCATCTAGCTCCTCTAGAATCGGACTTAGGGTCCTACAGGGGCCGCACCAGACTGCGTGGCAGTCCACGAATACTACTTTGTGATCCTCGATGAGTTTTGGAATGTCATCGGAACTAATGTCTTCGACCATTGTGATTCTCTCCCGTCTCCGGTGCGAGTCGGTTGTGCATTTTGTTTGCACATCCGTTATAAACTTGTCGTTAGCACCTAGTAGTTCTTTAGTGTCTGTCAGTGCCAAAGTTTGATAAGAGGTAGTCAATGGATTTGATTTCTAGATACTTTGGTGATTTACTGTGCCGGTTCTACACTGTCCAAAATGCGGCTCTCGGCTTGACTTCCATAGAGGCGGGGATATTTGGACAGTGACATGCTCATCCTGCAACGTGGAGGTGTCTGTTGGTGGGAGGAAGACTGACCTCTTTGATGCGTATGAGGCATATACCGCACAAGTTCAAGCAGGAACTGCATCAGCAATAACCGATTATCGGAAGAGGAAGTATCTTGGTTCTGGAGCTGATACACCAAGGAAAAAGAAACGAAAATTGGATCCGAGTTCTCGGGTTCAGACAAGAGAGGTGATTGAGAAACTAGTGGAAGAGGGTGGGGCCCACTTGGATGATCTTGCAGACTCGCTCCGAAACCTGCTCATCAGTGGGCGTGACTATCTTGTCAAGTATGAACTCATGCCAGCCACCGACGCTGAGTATGGTATTGATACTGACAACCTCAGCATACCAACTCGTCTGAAAGAACATCTTTGTGACCGAGGAATCACAACGCTGTACAAGTTTCAGGAAGACTCCTATAATGCCATCGAGAATGGCGAAGACATTGTTATCGCTGCACCAACAGGACAGGGCAAGACAGAGGGATTCATTCTACCAATAATACGTAAGCTGCTTCTCACAGTTCAGGAATCCTTTGAAAACCCTGGTGTGAGAGCGCTGCTAGTCTATCCCACGAAGGCTCTAGCAAGAGACCAGTTTGACAAGATAAAGCAGATGTGCGAAACCTCGAACCTCACTGCTTCAATATTCGATGGTGATGTTTCACAGAACGACCGACAAAAGGTATACCAAACACCTCCCGACATCCTGTTGACGAATCCGGACATCCTACATTATCATCTTGGTTGGGCACAGTCTCGATTGGTACCACTGTTACGGACAGTGCAGTTTGTAGTCTTGGATGAGATTCACCTATACACTGGGTCCATGGGAACCAATGTTTACTACATTCTCAAACGACTGGAGCTCGAGTCTGGGAAATTTCAGAAGATTGGGGCATCAGCCACAGTGTCCAACCCCAAGGAGTTTGCTGACGTTCTCTTCGACTCTGAGGTAAGACTCATTGAATCAGAAACCGCAAAACGGGGTCCGATACATTTCATGATGTACTATCCCGGGATGCGAAGCAAGTATAGCATGATTGTGGACCTCGTCAGTCTGCTCCAACAGGGTGACTTCAAGACGCTCGTGTTTGGCAATACCCACTCTGAAGCTGAAGTCCTTAACATGCTCATTGCTGACACAGGAGTGAAATCAAAGGTCCATAGGGCTGGGCTACCAAAGAAATACAGGAGCGAAGTTGAGGACCGGTTTAGGTCAGGGGACCTTCCAGTCATCGTATCCACACCAACACTTGAGCTAGGGATTGACATCGGTGACCTTGACAGTGTCGTCAGTATGATTGTGTCAATAACGCGATTGACTCAACGGGTGGGTCGTGCAGGAAGAAAGGGGCAGGAGAGTGTTGCTATACTTGCTCTCAGAGAGAATGATCCAATATCCTCTTTCTATCGACACCAACCTGACAAATACTTCTCAGACATCGATGCTGCATACATGGAGCCTGAGAACGAGGTCGTTGGGTATTACCAATTGATTGCAGCTGCTATGAGTGGGAAGTTGAAGGTTTCTGATTTTGTAAGACACAAGGGTATCCTTGACAAGCTTCAGAGTGATGGCCTTGTATTCATTCAAGACGATGACAACGTTCGTATTGTTGATTTTGATAAGGCACGAAAAGCATGGCGTGGTTATAGCATTAGAGGTATTGGAGACACCGTTCAGATCAAAACTGGCAAAAAAGGTCTTGGGGAACGTTCAATGCCTATGGCTGCACAGGAGTTGCATCCGGGAGCTATCTATCTTCATGGTGGAAAGAACTACATGTCAGTAGATTTCAGGTACACACCAGGACTAGGAAGAGCTTCAGTTGTTCCACATACTGACAGAAGTGCACATACCAAACCGCTCTACTCCACCATGCCACGAATAATTGACATCGTTGAGCGGAGCAAAATTCTTGGTCTAAATGCCGTCTATTGCATTCTTGAGATGACTCAGACAGTTGATGGTTATGTCAAGAAGGAAACCAGAAGTGGACGAACATTAAGTCGTCATAGTTTACCAACACCACTCATTTACAAATACCGCACCCGAGGGTTCGCCTTCACAGCACCAGAACCTGTCAAAGCGGTTAATAACTACGCCTCTGGCAAAATGAGCAGTCTGAAGGGGCCAAAAATGGGACCTGCAGAACTCTTTGGTGGTGCCTTTCATGCTCTTGAACATGTATTGATTGAGTCAAGTGATATGCTCACTGGAGGAGGTACGCGTGAAATCGGTGGTGTTTCAATGGGTGACTCCGGCATCATCTTCGTCTATGATGGTAGTCCTGGAGGAAATGGCGCATCTAAACTTCTATTCTCAAAACTAGTTGAGGCTTTCAAACGAGCGAAAACAATCATTGAGAATTGTGACTGCGAAACTATAGATGGGTGTCCTCTATGCACCTATTCCTACCAGTGCGGTAATAATAACAGTCCTCTATTCAAACTAGGAGCACTCGAAAGTATCAAACGAATCCTCGATAATGTGGAAACAACAGTTGACACTGAAGGGTATATGGGGTATCAACCCCTCGTCTGATGAGGTGAAGTACAATTGGCTGAGTTCCGTGTCGGTCGTGGTCATGATGGTCCTGCTCGTGTGGGCGAGTACATCCTAGGATCTCAGACATACACTACCCCTCTTTTAGCGGCCTCATTCATCTCAGATGATTCAATAATCGGGTATGGAACCTTAGGAAGAGACAAACCTACTTCAGAGAACCCAATGATGATTGCACTACCTTTTGTCAGCAAAGTCGATGAGTTATCTCTATCAGACGTGAGAGAGTCTGACATAGTGATTCTACCATCTCTGCTCTCGCTTGCTACACTCACACCTGATGCTTCTGAACTGGTCTTTGAATATCAACGGGCGGCACTCCAAGGAATCATACCCGTTGTTGATCCATCAAGGACCATTATCCGCATCCCCTCTGAAACAAAACCTGAATCTATTCCCAAATTTGTAGAGCTCGGATCTCATGGCGCTATGTTCATGTTCAATGGTCAGCTAGGTCCTCAAGACTTCGCTGCAATTAACCTGCGAAGTCGACTTCCACTCTTTATGATTGCCATAGCAGTAGGTCGAATTGAGCCAGGTCTAATTCCCCTTCTCTATTACACCGGATTTGACATCATCGACATTGGTCATGCCGAGGAGTCAGCTGCAAAAGGTATACGACTTTGGAAGAACGGGTCAGAAAAGATTGACCTCGAAAAAGAACGACGCTATTGTTCATGTCCTGCATGCGCAAAACTTGATAACACTGCACCAGAAGACTTGGAGAGCGTTCTCTTAGAGCATAATCTTAGTATCTACAAATCTGTAATCTCTGAGTCAAAAGAAGCCATGAGGTCTGGTCGTCTCAGATGGTTAGTGGAGAGCTCCACACACAACAGCCCTGCTCAAGCATCACTCGTTCGACTTGTTAACAGAGAGCTTTACCCATTCATAGAGGAGTTCTCTCCTACAACAGGTCCTGAGGCTCTACCGGTGATTGGTTCGGAGTCATATCATGCCCCTGTTGTGGAAAGGTTCAGAAACTTTGTTGCAACTAGGTACGTTGCATCTCCAAACAAACCAATTATACTCCTCCTCCCCTGCTCTGCAAAGAAGCCCTATTCGGACTCCAAGTCTCACAGGTTATTTGCTTCCGTGTTGGAGTCTGCGATGCCTGGTATGGAGTCAAGAGTTGCTGAGGTCATCCTTACTTCGCCTCTTGGACTTGTTCCTCGAGAACTTGAGCGAATCTATCCTGCGGGACAATATGACATTCCTGTGACTGGTGATTGGGACACGGAAGAAATTGAAATTGGAGCCAAAGCTTTGGTGACCCATCTAAAGAAGTTCAAAAGAACTTCAGTTGTCATAGCTCATGTGTCTGGCGGATATCTGGACATAGTCAGAGCTGCTGAACCCAATATTGAACAAAGCCTAATCTATACAACACACGAGAGCCGAGCAACAAGCCGCGAGTCTCTGGACGCACTAAGAGAATCGCTCACTGATTTGAAAGAAATACTCTCCATATCTGAAGGACCCCGGACACAACTAGAAGAAATAGTATCAGCAACAGCAGACTATCAATTTGGAGCTGGAGCTGGGAAGGTACTGGTTCCTGAACATGCAAAACTCAAGGGAAAACCATACAGACTGATTCTCTGCAGTGTTAATGGAGAACAGGTCTGTTCTTATGTGTCCGAGAGTGGGACTCTCTCACTGACTCTGGCTGGGGGAAACCTTCTTGCTCCCCTCAACCGGTACTGGGTCCGTCTTGATGTTCCTAAAATCAAAGGCGGATCGATTTTCGCAGTTGGTGTTCAAAAGGCTGATTATGCAATACGACCGGGCGACGAGGTCATTATCATCAATAAATCTGGAGAGGTCATTGCAGTCGGTCGAAGCGAGATGTCTGGTCGAGAGATGTGTGAATTAAAGCGAGGTCGAGCTGTATCTGTTCGTCATAAGAAGGAGTGAGTGCTATGGAGGAACCACTACGACATATCAATGAAGTTGTTAAGCAAGTCACTCTACAGGCTCGTGGAAGCTCACTCAAACGGAGAAAGAAAAGAGATCCTTCACGCCCATCTGCAAGGTGGGTAGCTCCTGCAAGAATAGGTCGCGAACAGGGAACTGCACTCGCAGTGGTCTTGTCTACCATTGGGTGTGCACATGCAAGGAGTGACTCTGGAGGATGCACGATGTGTAGCTATCTTCTTGATGGTGTCCAAGAAAGACCAACGGCTGACCAGATTGTTTCTCAGTTCAAGTTCGCAATGACAGAGTTGGAAGGAAGAGAACCTCCACTTTCAGTGAAAATCTATACGAGTGGGAGTTTCTTGGATAATGAGGAAATCCCTCAACCAGCTAGGGTTGAGATTCTAGGGACTATATCAAAGGATGAACGGATACGTGAAGTTGTCCTCGAATCCAGACCTGAATATGTGACTGATACGATTCTCTCAGATGTTCGCAGATTACTTGGTGACCGGATCATCGAGATTGGTATAGGTCTTGAGAGTGCGAGTGACACAGTTCGTACTGTGTGCATTAACAAGAACTTCGACTTACAGACATTCAATGAGGTTCTGAAGACCGCTAGGAGCTACAACATTGGTATACGGGCCTATGTTTTACTCAAACCTCCACTACTCACGGAACGGGACGCCCTTTTGGATGCAATCTCAACAGTTCAAGAAGCACGAGCCCTAGGAGTCACTACAGTTTCTCTGAATCCTGTCAATGTTCAAAAGAACACGCTCGTTGAGAAACTCTGGACGAGGGGTCATTATCGGCCTCCTTGGTTGTGGAGCGTTCTGGAGGTCCTTCGAGAAACAAGTACAAGCTCTGATGAATGGACAAAGATTGTCTGCGATCCTGTGGCTGGTGGAAAGAAACGTGGGGCTCATAACTGCGGCGAATGTGATAATGACATCATTGAAGCAATCCGCCAGTTCTCTTTGAATCAGGACTCATCTGTTCTACAGAATCTGACCTGTGATTGTAGGAAACAGTGGGAGCATGCAATGAAACATGAGGATCTCTCGCTTGTAGTCCATAGATGAAACAGCTGTCTTATGAAAAAGGTCATAAAGAAAATCAGGTGGCGGTCGCATATTCTGAAAAACTAGAGAGATTAACGATGTCCAAGTATGTAACTCGTATTTCTGTATGGTTCTACAGTGAGGGTGCCTCTCCATCTCAAGTGATGAGCAAGCTAACAGAACTTGGTTTCAAACCCATTAGAGGAGCCCATGATTTTGTCTATGAACATAGCGATGAAAATATGACCGAAGCGGATCTTGGAAACGCAATCATTGAGATAGCAAATGCCCTACACAAAACGCTCTCTGGATTCAAGGTTCTCTACAATCTCGATACACATCTATCCGAAGGTGATGACTATTTTCCCCTCGAAGATATTGATGCAGAGTTAGAAAACACTCGCAAAGAGATTGAACAGATTGAGAATGAAGAAACAAAATAGGACCTTAGAATGGGCTAGGGACTGCCCATCGCCCATTCAAGCATGTTAGTCAAACTAGACTGAGGTCACTTCAGGTTCGCGGCGTTCGTATTCGCCTTCACCTTGTACAGTGACTCTGATTTTCTTCTTATCACCTGGATTCATTCGTTGCCAAGTCCAAACCATATAGTTTCCGCCTGTATCCACTGGAAATACTTCTGGATCCTCTTCCTCCGGGTCTGTTGAGATATACTCAAAACCGGCCGGAATCCAATCCGTCATCTCGACGTTCTCAGCTGTCACTTCACCGTTGTTGGAAACAACAAGGACAACGATGTATTCTCCAGCCTCAGCACCCTTGTTGATTGCCTTCTTCGTGGAGATCGCACGTTTCTTGTAAATTACCCCAAGCTTATGACCATCTAACGGACTCTCCATCACTGCAGGAATTCCCGCTGGTTCAGTGTTTGCAGTACAGATGACGGGTGATGGATACTCTTTCTCAGGTCGACTACGCCAAGCCATTATCGCATAGTTGATTTTGAAACTCTCTCCAGGCTCAAGCTCTCCAACTGTATCTTTCAGGTTCTCAACTCTGAAGGTCAGTTTGTGAGGCTTTTCTGGGTCCTGGTCCTCAGGATCAATCAGAAACTCATAGGGCCCTGTGTACTCCTCATCCCTAATCCACACAGTGATATGCTCACTTTTCGGGGGCATTACATCGTCTGGTAGATTGTCCTCAATTGTGAAATCATCAAGTTTCGCAGAACCATTATTGGTCACCTCTATCGTGACCTCAACTGGTGTCTTGTCAAAACTACTTACTGAGGGTGGGTCGAATGTCTTTGTGTAGTCTATGCTATATACTGGGATCTCCTGCGCAGCTTTCTCAATGGTCCCAAGTACTCGTTTTGTGACTACGCAGGCAGGTGTGTATGCAAGGTCCTGCGTGCATTTTGGAGTTGATTTGCTCTCAACTTCGAATGAAGATGACCAGTCCTGGTCTGGCTCTAACTCTATACCAGGTGTTTCCTCTATCATCTTTTGTTTCTCTCCGCCATCCTCCGGAGTAAGATAAACCTCCGCTTTGTCTAGTCTAACGATGAGGTCGCTTTCGTTTGAGCATTCAAGTGTGCATTGCCACTGATTGGGTTCAGTTTCAGCAGTTTCTATTCCTGTCAAGAACTCGGTTAGTGCAGATAATTCAGGATCAAGAACGGATCTTTGCTGTCCCTCACCTCGATATGTGATGACAACCTCTCCAGCTTTCTTAGGTTCTGAGTCTTCAACAAATCCGGTTGCACCAATGACGAGTGAAGAGGACTCGTGAGGATAGACTACGAAGTCCTTCCAGACCACTTGTTTTGTCCCCTCATCATATTCTGCAGTACCTGACTTTGCAGAAAGGATTTCGATATTGGAAAGTTCAGGAGGAATGGTCTTGTTGAGTATGATATTGTCCAGTTCACCATCTGTTTCATTGGTGACCGTGAGTGTGATTTTGACAGGATTTTCTTTACCAGCAACATAAGCCCAATGTGGTTCTTCTGTTTCAATTGTTCCACATGTGTCGAACACCTCTTTGAAGGTCATTATTGGGGCTTTTACTGAAACGCCATAGGTGGATTCCCATGAGCCACCAACATCTATTTCACCTGCAACGAGGGATTCATCACTAATGTCTGTGGCATCACGTTTCTCTCCAAGGAGGACCTTCACATTCCATATCCGACTTCTTTCTGATACATTGTTGACGCTAATGACACCCGAAGTATCAATACTGATCATATCCGACATTCCATCGAGTTGAACCTTTTCCGATTCTTCGAGGTCAATTACGACCTTTTTTCTTTCACTCATTCAATGCACACCCATTGTTTCGCATTCATTGTTTTGGGAATCTTCCGGCTAGCGTACCGACCTCGCAGGAGAATATCAGTTTAGCTCGTATCTGAATTCATTTCCTGCTGCCCAGTAGACCTCTAAGACTTGGTCGGGCTCCATAACTATTGGAACCGTTCCTTGACCGAACTGTTGGACATATTTGGAGAACTTCTTTGGATTCTCCTCGGATAACCATCTCATAGGTACTCCAACACGTGGGTTTGCGTCAATACATAAACTGACTGCGTCTTTCACTTCAAAGACACCATCTCCACCAACTGGAACTATGAGAACATCCATTTCAAGATGCTCGAAAGGTCCTCGTACTACCGAGTCCCCAAGGTATCCGATTTTCATATCCCCAATCTCAATGTATAGGCCAAGATTCTCAATTCGTCCACCTTCACTCTCATCAATTCTAGACAGAGCGTAGGGCGTGATCTTCACATCTGGAATCTCGTAGGGGACCTCAGATTTCAGAACATGAAGTAGCCATGGTTTGACACCCTTCTTGGAAGCCTTGTCAGCTGCTCCTTGGTTGCCAAGAAACCAAGCTTTCGAATTGACTGCGATTTCTGCTGCATTACCGACCGCGTCATCTGATTGATTCGTCGCAATGACAACTCTCGCATTGAAGTCATTTGGAACGACTTTCTCTCCATCCCATACTCCGGGATTCAGTAGAACAGTCATTTCATTATATTCGAGTGCGAATGAAGTCTTTCCAAAGTACACTATTTTAAGCAACGAATCACATCCCGTCAATGCGCACTGGCACAGTCAAGCCAGAATGACTGCTGCACTACTATCGTTGAGACTGTTCTTAATAAGGTAATTTCGAACCAATGCGAAATTAGCTATTCAAAGCGTTTCCAAGTGACGTTTCGCATGTGCTCAGGTCTACCGAGTGCTATCTTTTTATGACTCTAGCAGGACTGAGATTCAGAGGTCCTGCAAGTCCTGCGGAATTGTAGAGAGCGAGTTGGATTCTATGTTAGACAAGATTCTCACTGAGAAGTTCAGAAGAACATTGAAGATGGTATTCACAGACATCAATAATCAGCAGGACCGTCGGGATGAGCAGGAGTTCGCAAAGGATGAAACCCGAATCAAAGAACGCCTTCTTGATACTTTCACTCCTTACAGTCCTGATGTCATATTAGAGAACGATTTTCGAATAGCTGCAATCGATGGTTCTGGTACTGATAGTCTGATGACACTTGATGATATCCGAATTCATCTTCTCAGTACTTCCACAGTGGTGGTCGATACAAATACACATTCTGAAAATCTCTTTGCTCCAATCGACAGAGAAAGTCTAGAGAGTGAAATTGGAGAGCAACCTCACATAGACATTCATTGGCATTCTGGTGTCCGCGGTGATGCTCGAAAGAAATTGGCTGAAACCTTAGCTAATATCTATCCACTGAAAGATGTGGCTACCCTCACTCTTCCTTTTTTCCGGGATTACAAACCAAGCGAGATTTCTTCATTCTCTGATTTTGCGGGTACTGAATATGAGAAACATGTGCCTCGTCTGAGGGAAATGGAGTTTCTAATCTCTCGTGAGCAGCTATTGACCAATCCCACAGTTCACGAAGAGATAAGAAAAGTGAGTGAGTATGCAGCGGCTCGTATGCTTCTAATGAGTGACCTTCAACTGAAGTATCTGCTCTTGGATGGAGCGTTGTCTGTCTTCATGCATTTTGTAAGACACTATCCATCTATGCCAAGCGGATTCATGTTGAGAGACCTTTGTGCACTAGCTCGTCAGAAGAATGTGGTTATGTGCGCTGTAAGTAAGAATCACACTATTCCCTTTGCACATCGCATAGCAGGCATGGCTCGAGATGTGTTTGGGGATAGTGCCAAGTGGTTCTGTCATCTACCTAGTGGTGAAGATCCGGATGGAGGTCTCCATATCTATGAGGACCGAACCTACATCCCTCCGATGTTAGCAGTTCCCTACCTGTATAGCTTCTCACGGGATAATCGACCTTCAAGGATTGACTTTGATCGGATTTGGTGGCTTGAGAACATATTTGTCCCAGGCGATCCAGGAGCTACTCGTGACAATGAGAAGGCTCTTTTCGCAGAGTTAGATTTCATGTCACGAGATGCCCGTTGGTATGGGTATCCAGTACCACTTGCATTGGCTCATGAATCATGCAAGTTGAGTTATGAAGACCTTCGTCTGGCGAAGGAGGTATGTATGGATGTTAGATCCGAGATGGGTCTTGAGAGAAGGAAGGCTCAGGACCTTCGTGCTGATTATGATATTTAATCCGAGGAATGAAACATGACTTTAGACAAAGATAAACTTGGAGAACTTTATGGAAAGGTGGGTGTGGGGAACCAGACTACACTAGGAATTATGGGGAGCAATCGCGATATCAGTGTAGGAGAGATTTTTCTGATATATTCCTGCCGTGATAATCACGAGAGAGTCTTTTTCTTTAGAGTCCTCGGTCTGGAGAACTATTTGCGTCAGGTTGATGACATCGCACGTGTAGCCGGCACACTCATGGTTGAGGGAGATTCATACCTTTCTGGTATTGAGCGAAACATGCTCCTCTCTGTAGGTGGCCGAATGTTAGGCTATGCAGAAAAGAAAGGCGGTGAATGGGTCTTCAATTCTCCAAGAAGACTCCCTGACCATTTGGCGTCAGTCTATCGGCCAGTTCCTGGAACTTCTGACGAAAATGTTAGAATAATGTTGGAGTGTCAGACTGAGGGAGAGGTCTATGTAGGTGACCTTCAGGTTGGTGAGAAAACACTTGATGTGCCTATTAGAATCCCTTCAAAGTTCTTACCAATGCATGTCGGTATTTTTGGGGCTACAGGATCTGGGAAGAGCAATCTAATGATGGTTCTGATTAAGTCTGCCATCGATAACAATCTGGATGCTTTCAGGAACCCCGAAAAAGACTCGCAACGAGTTTCAGCGTTTTGTATAGATCCACACGATGAGTTTGCCAAGGGAGTGGATAAGTATGGCATCCAGCATGTGGTTGATAATATGAGTGCCTCGACTAGGTCAGAAGTTATTGGTGATTTCTACTACCTTACAACCCACAAGAGAGCAACAAGGAGAGATATTCGGAAATACGCACGGGAGATTAGGATTCTGTGGTCTGAAATACAGCCAAGAGACCTCTACTCAATACGCGACTTCACAGCTGAGATGACATCCTTCATCGATTCACAATACAATGCAAAGCGTGAGGACTGGATTAGTACAATCCTCAATATGGATGAGGAAGCTGCAGATGCTGCCAATGTTCAGAAGGGCACGTTGCGTGCAGTAAAACGCAGACTCGGTTTTCTAAGGAGGTCTCCTATCTACATTGAGAAAGGAACGTCAATTCTGAGTGACATCTTCTCTGCCATGGAAACAGGTCGAATCCTTGTTGTCAACACGAGTCTGATGAGTGATAGAGAACAGTTCCTACTCACGACAATTGTAACAAGAACGCTGGCAGACATGAGGAGAGCGTTGAAGAGCAGTGGGAATCTAGGTGACTTTGAGAAACAGGGTCAGATGCGTCTTCCTGCACCATTCTTCAACAGTGTGAAGATACAGGCTCGTGCCTTCTATGGTCTGGGTGGAGTTGAGGATGATAGTCCCGTACAAGACCCTCGAAACCTTCCTGTAATCCAAGTGACGGTTGAGGAGGCGCCATCAATTCTCAATCCTGAGCTGATGAAAGGTCAATCTGTCTTCAAAGACATCTCCCGACAGGGCCGAAAGTTCAACATTGGTTTGTTGGTTGTCAGTCAACAGGTGAGCGTGCTTGACAACGTAATCCTTAGCCAGATGAACACTGAGATCAATCTCAGACTTGGGAATGAACGTGAGATACGCGCCTGTATTGAGAATGCCAGTGTAAATATCTCTGGGTTTGAGAACGAATTTCGTGTCATGTCTCGTGGAGAAGCAATTGTGACCCAATCTTATAGGGAACTCCCATTACCAATCAGAATCCCTCTGTTTGATGACATTTATGAAAAGGACAAACATAGATACAAGGACAAGGGTTCTAAGAAAAGTGAAGAACACATTCTCTGAGGATAAATAGATGAAGGCAAGAATCGCTCACATCTCTGACACCCATCTTGGTACACGACCAAGAAGTGGCGTACGTCATAATGTATGGGGAGAAGAGATGCGCTCTCAACTTCTTGAGAACGATTTCTACGAGCGATTCCAAGAACTCTTTGACAAGATCTCAGAGCTTGAACCCCCCGTTGATTTAGTAGTTCATTCTGGCGATCTATACAATTCGCCCTGGGAGGGTAACCCTTCACAACCTCCAGTGGTCGCTCAAGAAACCGCTATTACTGTCCTTCAGAACTTCATAGAAAAAACAGGAATTCCGGTTCTCATTATTGAGGGGAACCACGGTCTCTACAGACTTCTCGAGGTTTCCCTTCTTGATAGTCTGAAACTCGCAGTACCGGGTCTTGAAGTTGCCACACAGCAAGATCTGAAACAGGCTGTGAGAAACGGCGAACCTCTCGTCCGCTCCTTTGATAGGTTGGATGTCTACTGCTTTCCCTTCATGGACTCGGTGGTTCTCAAGTCTGCAGGTTTGACAGCTAGTTTTGACGACTGGATAACTTCACATCAGACTAGGGTCAAATCGAGACCTTCGATTGCTGTAGCACACGGAATGGACCTAGATGAAACCCTTTTCAAGAGTATATTCTCAATCGACTATGACTACATAGCTCTGGGACATGATCACCATCAGCGTCAGCAATCCAAGGGGGCATGGTATGCTGGGTCTCCAGAACGATGGAGATTTGATGAGATTCGCCATGACAAAGGGTTTCTGGTGGTTGATATTGAAGCTGGATCAAACCCAATCGTGACTCCTCAGATTCTTGAATATGAACGGCTTGTCATAGGTGAGAATCTGAAGATTGTAAAAGATGACACCATTGAATCTGTTATGGACAAAGTGTACACACTATTCGATAAGAAGGGAGTGAAGACTGACTGGAATCCCAAGACAGCCGCACGAATTCGTCTTGTGTTTGAAGGCAAAGCAACCCGTGTGAGCTCGTTTGACCTAGGAATGGCACTCGAAGCTCTTAGAATCAAAATACTATCGAAGGACTCTGATTATAATGTTGCTCAGTTCGTTTGGCAGGTAAAACAATCACTAGATGAGGAATTCACTGCAGCCTCTTATCCTGAGATTGAGTCTGAATACCTCATTCAAGATCCAGAGGAGGATTTCCAAGCATATCTCGAAACATTGGAGATTGACAAAAGCCTAGATACAGATATCCTCACAAAGATTGCTGTGCGTGCTCTTGAGCATACTGTAGGTAAGAGAGATGGTCGTATGAATTCCGAATCAATTCTGGAGGATGAAAAATGAAGATCCTTCAGTTGCAGGTTCGAAATTTCAAACCTTTCAGTAGTCTCACACTTCCCGAAGGAGATTCTGAACTCCCGGATGGGCTCATTCTGATAAGAGGTCAAAATTCTACCGGTAAATCATCACTCTTCGAGGCAATTCTTTGGGGCCTCTGGGGTGCAGATGCAGTAGGTCTTACAAATGACGAACTCATCAACTTCAGATCAACCTCCTGTCGAGTGATACTGTCATTTCAGGTTGCAGGAAATCAGTACAAGATAGACCGGTCTTATGATCCTGCGAATAAGATGTCAGTAGTATTGTTCACAAAGAGAAATGGTGCATGGAAACGAATTGCTGACAAGAGCAAATCGGTTAACTCCAAACTTGATGAGATTCTAAGCCTTGAACTAAAACAAGCTTTGAGCACACTCCTTGTCCGTCAAGGTGAAGTAGCAAAGATTGCCATTGCTTCACCTTCTGATTTGAGAGACCAGCTTGTGAAAATCTATGACATTGACTTGCTCCATCAAATGTCAAGTCATCTGGAGAACTTAGAGAAGGACATACAATCCAAAGTAAATGCCCTAGAAACTGATTATATGCAACCGAAGCAGGTTGACGAACAGATTGAAGGATGCAAGGCACGAATCAGCAATTTCGAATCTGGATTGGGTCAGAAAAAGAAGGAACTCACGACCTCCGAAAAACTACTCAAAGGGATTCCTGACGCTACTGTTCTCAAAAAGATACATGAACTCGCTACCAAGATTGACACACTCAAACGAGAAGTTGAGGTTAAGAGCGAAGGACTTGAGTCAGATCTCAAAGAAGCAGGAGTTGTTGATGCCAGTTCTAAGATTCTGAATGCACGATTGGATGCACTCGAGAAAGGTAGGAAACGAATTGACCAAGAACGTAAAGAAATCAAGAGTAAAACTCAGAAGATTGATCGGGAAATTGGTTCAATTACAGG
Source organism: Promethearchaeota archaeon (assembly GCA_048940045.1). Taxonomy (GTDB): domain Archaea; phylum Asgardarchaeota; class Thorarchaeia; order Thorarchaeales; family Thorarchaeaceae; genus SMTZ1-45. The sequence goes on along the minus strand of JBHLOX010000016.1, from coordinate 13,304 downwards.
TTCAAACAAAGATCTTGAGGAGAAGATTGAAGCTCTTGAAACAGCAGGTGTTGGTGACGTCATTGAATGCCCGACCTGTGGGAAACCGCTCTCCCAGGCTGAGCGAGAAAAGCTAGTTGATGAATACAAGACGACGATCCAAGAGGACGAAACCACGATAACGGATTTAGAGGAAAAGAAACGCGACCTTGCTGCTTCTTCTGATGATTTTGAGCAACAGCTAAGTAGGATGTCCAAGAGCGAAGACGCTGTGAAGCGAGTAAGTCAAGGGCAGAAGAAGGTTGAGCAAGCTAAAGAGAAGGTGTCTAAGTCTGAGCATGAGTATGCGCAACTCTTGGAGGAGAATGGAATCAAGAATATTGAAACTCTATTGAAGAAATTTGGAACGGAAACAGTGCTTGACCTTAGAACTGAAGTGATATCCATTGAAACTGGCTTGAAGGCTCTTCGTAGCCAAATATTGGAAAGTGAAAGAAACATTCAACGAGAACAGGAAGAAATCACCAAGCTTGAAAGTAAGCGTTCTGAAATGGAGCGACTTGGATTGGAGATTACAGAGCTAAAAAATACCAATGAACATGCAAAGTATGTCCGACTAAAACTGGTCAGAGGCTTTGTGACCGATTACGTATTCCAAAAACGACTGCTTGGAATCATCCGAGGAGCAACTAATCCATATGTCCGTTCGTTCACCAATGGGCAATATACTGCAATTGATCTTGAACCTACGGCTGCTAAAGGTCGTGGTGGGGCTGGACTACTCCTGAAAATCTGGGATGAAAGAGATCAAGCGTGGAAGAAAACATCTCAATTGAGCTTTGGTGATAGAACCGCCATTAGTCTAGGACTGCGTATGGGCATCAGTCGTACAATGAGTAGAATCCGACCTCTCAAAGATAGTCCTGTGGTGACTCCTCGTGTTCGCTCTGTTCTTCTTGATGAACCTCTAGGCGGGCTTGACAAGTTGCGTCGTGAGGCTGTTGTGCGAAACCTTGTCAATGATCAAAGCTTTGAACAAATTCTTCTTATTACTCACACCGATGTACAAGGTTGGGAGGGGATTCCAGTCATCGATGTGTCAAAGACTGGTACCGCAAGCAATGCAATCCTTGAGATGTGAGTGAAAACACCCGTTGGAACATATATTAATCAGCGAACTGACATCGAAGGAATTATGCATGAGCTCGAAGCTAGCCGTAAAAGAGGACGACTTGCAGCAGCCAGAGTCGATAGATGGCTTCTTCGGGTTGGACAGAGAACTGCGAAACTTCTGATTGATTACCGGTATCTCATTACAGTGATGATTATTGGATTCATTGTCTGGTCTATTGTTTTTCACTTCGCCGTCATAGACTACCTAAATACGAGCAATTGGATAACGCGTGCTGCATGGGTTGGTCCATTCCCCGCCCCAGGTACAGTGGAGGTCTTTGGCTATACAATTGAGTATCAGATTGAAGGGTACAGTGACTATTCATTCTACTATGTACACTGGGGATACAACACGCTCTACGGAGTGATGCCTTATTCTCCCGAATACGGAGTTTTGGAGCTGAATGGTATCACAAACAACAATGGAGCTCATATGTTCCCTCCTTTCACATCATATCTATATGGTGCTGGAATCGCTCTTGGAAATGTAATGGGGTGGGATAACTGGGGAATCGGTTTCCTGATTGCTTCATTTGGTTATTTGACAGCACTCCCTGTCTATGGCATCGCCAGTGAGTTATCCTCCAACAAGCGAGTTGGTGAAGTGGCGGCTTTGACATATCTCCTAAATCCTCTGATGCTCTACCATACGGATTTCTTGTGGTTTAATCCTGCGCCTTTTGTCTTCTTCTTCTTTGCAGGGTTCTACATGTTAATTCGAGGCAAACGACTCACCGGAACTCTTCTCATAGTATCTGCTGCGCTCTTCAAGCAGACCGCTTGGTTTCTCGGAATTCCACTAGTTGTGTACCTATTAGTACGACCCAGAGAACGGAAAAAAGCGAGCGGCGAACCAACTGAATCAACTGGAACTGAAAATGCTAACGATGATAAAGAAACACACCTCTCCAAGAGGATCACCACTTTGCTACAACCGTACACCTCCTACTTTGATTTTCGGAACTTCGCACTCAGTGTTGTGTACGTCCTCATCTTTGTTGGGGCTGTAATGTTTCCATATCTCATTGCACAACCCCATTTTCTAGACTACTGGAGGCTTGCTCTGGGAACATACTCTTTCGAGAGTTTCTTGGAACCGCCAGCATACAATATGCCAATTACGTTACCGGTTTTAGCTATCGTAGCGGATATGCCTAAGTTTGCAGAAATCCTGAATTTCATCCTTGTTTCAGGAGGACCTCTGGGTTTTGGAGTTGTACTCTGTGCTGGGTTGATGGTCCTCAAAGACAAATACATAGGAGAAGAGAAGCTCTATCTCCGTCGCATTTTATTCATGACCCTGATCCTTATGCTCATTGTTACCCTATTAGGACCTAGAGGAGTTTTCAAGTATTATTTTGTCATGCTGATGCCATTCTTCTCAATCTTCTCATCAGCCAGAATGACTCGCGGGTCAGGGGAACATGTGCCCTTCTCCACCTCAATGGTTTGGGTGCCAATCACTCTGACCCTCATGATTCTGATTCCTGATCGTAACATCTACCTTGCATATGTAATCCTGATTTTCATAGGGTATCTATTAGCTCCAGTACTCGACAGACTGTATCATTATGTGAAGTATCCTTTCAGGTTAATTCAATCGATCATACAACGATGGACAAAGGTTTCCAAGAAACCACTTGCATTTGTAGAGCTACCTGCTGATGTATCAAAGAAACGTTATATTGCCAACATTGCAGTTCAAGGGCTCTTTCTGGGAATAGGTATCTTCTTCATCATACTCGGTGGATGGATCACATTATTCGCAATTGGGGTAGATATAATCACGGGACTAGAAACAATACTAGTCCTTAGTGCCTTCTTTATTGTGGGATTCCAAATACTTTCGCTCTCTCTCAGCTTCTCTCTTTACTCTGAGATTCGACAAACTCGTCTGAATAGATGTCTGAGAGACTTCACATATGTAACAGTAGCCATTCTCTGGATTTTCGGAATCTGGACCTACCTTCTCAGTTGGCCAATTGAGCTCGCAATGGAGCGTCAGCTACTTGTCTTCTCAAGTGTATTCACATCTCTTTGGACTGGGTCTCTTCTCATAAAACAGAGCAACTGGACACGAATATTGACAGACCTCATGCTACTTGGAGGATTAGCAATTGGGCTCTATACTTGGTCTGTTCTGGCCAATCTAACACTTGTTCTTCTGGGGACTATTGGGCTTTGTTCAGTCTTGGTCCACCTACTAGTACTCACTGTCCACTCCTTTGATAGCAGAATTGTACCACCTCCAACTTATAAGCCAGAATCAGAGCATGCTGAGAAAGATATTGAGCATCCCCTTTAAGGGTGTCATGTCAATGAATGAAACAAGAAGTCCACTGGCGACCCGCTTCAAGCTCTTCATTCGCTCACACATTGTTCTAGTTGTTATTCTGACTCTTGCCGCGTTTGTATGGTCTTTCGTCTTTCTTCGAGCAGTGTCTGACTACTTGTCGATGACTAATTGGTCCGGTTCAGGTAATCTCTCCCTCTTTGGTTTCACAATACATGTCGAGTTTGAGGGCTGGGCTGACTATGCCTACTACTATCAGACTTGGGGAGAGAGGTTTCTGGAGGGTTATACTCCTTACACAGAAGCATTCAATGATGCAGGTGCAGATCATTATGCTCCATATTTCTTTCCGCCATTGTATCTGTATATGTGTGCTCTTGGGGCAGCCCTCCCATTTGGGACATTCGGCATCGGACTCATCATCTGTTTGCTTGGTTACGCCACTGCATTCCCAGTCTACGGAATAGCCAAGTATCTCTCAAATAACAACAGGGTCGGGGAGATAGCTACTGCTTCCTACCTGCTGAATCCATTGATTCTCTATCACACTGTCTATGAATGGTTGAACCCCGCCCCCTTTGTCTTCTTTATGATGCTATCATTCTATCTCCTGATGAAACGACATCGAACAATGGGAACATTGGCTATGGTTTCAGCAGCCATGTTCAAACAGACGGCTTTCTTCTTGGCAGTCCCTCTCGTTGCATATCTCATGAAAGTCCCACCCCCAAGGGATGTTTCTGACACTGACAAAGAATCATCTGAAGACTCCGAGCTTTATGCTGGTGACGATCTTGATGTCCTCGGATTATTGCGAATGAGCATACTTGTCCTAGTTTTTGTCGTAATCGTGTCCATGCCTTACATACTCGACCTTGGCAACTACCTTTACTATATCTTCGTGAGACCAGGGACTACCCTCATTGATGACATAACCGTGATTCCTGAGGGAAATATGCCAATGACTCTTGCAGTTCTTCTCATTCTTGCTGGTGCGCCCGCGCCAATCACTCAATTTGTGAATTTGGCAACAGCATATTCTGTATTTCTCCTCATCAGCATCATAATCTTGTTGTATCTCATGCTTATCGAGGTCAAGGATGATCGAGACCTTCGCAGCTACTGGCGTAGGATACTATACTTCTCCCTTCTGTTAGTGCTGTGTGTCCATGTCTTCTCACCTAGAGGAATCTACAAGTACTATCTTGTGGCACTCATCCCTCTCGTTGTAATTCTATCCAGTGAGAAGATGATCTCGCGTGGCGCAAAAAAGATCCGAGGGTCGCTCATGATGGTTATCAATCCAATACTGGTGACTGCTGTGATTCTTATACCTAGTCGATACACCTATGTCGGGCTACTTATCCTTGTTATGCTCTCCTACATTCTCTATAGAAATTTCGGAGAGATCTATGGTCTAATCAGGGAGTCAATTGTGTACGATTATCAGAGATTGAAATCGCGACTCTTCAAGAGTAACGGATCTGTTACATCATGACTATTCGGATTTTGTGAGAGATTCTAGTTCCTGCGATTTTTCATCTATCTTCTCTTTGAGGCTCTTTATCTGAGCATCCAGCTTAGCGACTTCTTCCGTGTAGGCATCTTCTGGCATTGCTCCTGAGCTGTGTCTCGTTTCTATGTGTTTACGGAGGTCCTCCACAGACTTCATCTCTTTCTGAAGCCTTCTCAGGTCAGATTCTATTGATGCACTTTTACTCTCATCAGCGGTTTTGAATTGTTTTGATGGAATCATTATTCCCAACTGCTTCTGTGCCTTCTCAGCAAAGTCTTGAAATTGGTCTCTCAACATCTCAATATTACTCTCAACGCTTGATACTTGGTCCGTAACCTTAGAGATGTCTTTCTGAAGGTCAAATACCGCGTTAACTAGTCGCTTCAATGTTTTCTCGAACTCAGTTGTGACCTCAGCATCCATTGCTGCTTCAGTTTCAACTTTCTCCTTTTTTCTACCCCTTTCCTGCTCATTTACAACTGCACTAGGCTTGGCCATTTGGAGTTCTCCACTTAACCACCTGAATGCGTTCAGAGCAAAAGTCTTGTTTCCTTTGTGCTTAAGACCTCCACCACGTCTGAATACCTCGTAGCTGCCTACACAGAGTACTCTGCCTTTTCCTATCTCGGCTACCGCGACAACTGCAGCTTTTCCAGGGTCCGCTGTTTCAGATGTGATGGCAAGTGCAGTCGCTTGTCCTGTCACCTTCAAACTGCAGGCTGATGGAATTAATAGATCCGAAACATCCACTGTGGTGGGATGAGATACAATATCAGTGATTATTGGCATCGTTGGCAGTCCTGCATTGTTCCTGTCATCTTTGACAGCAGTGTTCTCAAATGTAATCCCAAATTCACTTGATATCTTGGACATATTGTTCATGAGTCCACGATCCCCCCCTGATAATGAGAGGAGCATCAGTCCTCCCCCATTCTTGACAAACTTCTGAAGGACATCAATCTCAGCAGGTCTCACTTTCGAGCTATTTGGGCAACCAAAAACCATTACTTCTGCATCTTTGAGATTCTTGGCTAGAATCATGAACTCAGTATATGCTTCTACGTCGAAGTCATTGTCACTCAACAGTTGTCCAAGTTCAGAATATGTGCTCTCTAACCTGCCTCGTTCGTTCTGTGTCTGGTCAAAGAAGACTCTCTTTCTCCTTCCGCTCAAGTGGATACACCCATGACAACGTTTTGTAGTCACAGCATAACGACTGCGCTAATAGTACTTCCGTAGATGGGCTAACACATTCGAATGTTTTATCTCAAGATGATGTAAGGTGAGCTGTATGAACGAGGAGAACTGCCTTTTCTGCAAAATAATCCGTGGCGAGATACCATCCTCTGTGATTTTCGAAGATGAACATAGTATGGCATTTATGGATGTGTTTCCAGTAACTGAGGGTCACTGCCTACTAATCCCAAAGAAACACTATGTGAACATGTATGACGTGGATCCTGAGGTCGTTGCACATTTGGCCAAGAAACTTTCAGACCTTACTAAGAGAGTACAGAAAGCCACTGGCGCTGAAGGAGTACTCAATATTGTTGCTAATGGCGAAGGGGCTGGTCAGGAAATCCCTCATCTACACTTTCACGCCATTCCGCGAAACAAGAGCTCTCCATTCGGTTTTAGATTTCCACCTGATTATAGAGAATCCATGGCATCTAGAGATGACCTAGATAGAATGGCAGAGATGATACGTGAAGCAACCTAATCAACGTGAAGCAGGTTCAAGCCAGTCGCATCATCACGCTTTCTGATCAGTTCAATCTCAGTTTCAATAATCACTAGTTCAATAGTGACAGAAACCTCACATCCACTCATCAGATGTCCTCCCCAGCATTTTCCAGCTTCATCTGCTACAATCATGTGAGCGTGAACAACTAGGTTTCCATCGTGTGTTGCGATGTTACCCATGCATGAAACCACCTCAACATCTTCATTCACAGTGAAATCTCTGTATTCGGTTGCTTCTCTATCGAAGTATCCAAGTCTGGCCTTTGAAACTGCACCAATCAGGCTTAGCTGACCTGATCTCACACCATGCTCCTTTGCAACTGCTTCAATCGACTCCAGAACATCTTCTCCAGGGTTCATTCGAGCGAATATCACTCGTTTAGTTTCAGTTTGAATTGAACGCACCATGCCCATCTTGAATGTGTAACTTACTAATGAAGGACTCGCATGAAAGGATACAATTGGAAGTGCTTATCAGGGATAACCCGCCCACTTAAGCTGTGAATGGTATTGCCCAAGGATGAAAAACCAGCAGACGAGAATCAGTCCTCTCTCGAGGACTATTTCGCATCTGAAGATGCTTCATTCGACATAGAGGAATCTCCATCCGGTGTTAATACCAATCCATCCAACAAAGGCAATCCATCGACAACGAATAACGAATCTGCTTCACCCGACAATGTTTCAGATGACGAGGAAACACCCCCTTTGGATGTCTCAGTTGAAGATAGTGAAACTCCGGAGAACTTGCCACCCTCGTTTCTTTTATCGATAGACTACTCTGGAGCTCACAACAAAGCCATGGCCCGTCTTTATCGACCTGACAATAAGAAGGTGTACTTTTGGTTTGATAACACTGGTCACAAGCCCTATTGTTATACTGATTGGCCACCTCAAGTTGTTGAAACATCAGCAAGGAAGAATCCAGGATTCATTCGAGCTGAAACTGTTGAATTGCATGATCTCCTCAAGGATGAACCAGTCAAAATGACTAAAGTCATTGGTGACAACCCACTAGCAATAGGTGGATCAGCAAGTTCTATCCGAAACTCCTTAGTCGATGATAACAATGTGAGTCATGCTTGGGAAGCCGCTATTCGTTACCAGTTGTGTTATACATACGACAGTAAACTTGTTCCCGGGCTTATGTACAAGATAGAGAATGGAGATCTTGTTGCATGTCCACCTAATGTGGATGCTAAGACACTGAATGAATTCAAGAAGACAGTTCAAGATGAGGAAGGTCTTGAGTCAATCATTGCAGAGTATTCCCCCATGTTCTTTACAGAAGTCCCTGATATCCGGCGGTTGGCTGTAGATATTGAGGTCTATAGTCCTGTAGTAAACAGAATCCCCGATGCCCGTACAGCTGAATATCAGGTGACTGCAATTGGTCTCTCAGACAGCGAAGGATACAACAAATGTTTCGTTTTGAAACGTGAAGGACATCCTGAAGGAAAGAAGAGCAAGATATTTCCAAAAGAACTAGAGATTATTTACTTTGAAGACGAAGCAGAGATGCTTGTTGAGGCTTTTGGTATAATGGATCAATATCCCATCGTCCTTACTTTCGTTGGTGATACATTTGACTTGAAATATCTCCATAACCGTGCCAAACGTCTGAAAATCGACATGGACAAATACAGTCCTATCAAACTAAGAGGGAATCAAGACCCACGACGAGAACGTGCGAACCTTAACCACGGAGTCCATATCGACCTATACAAGTTTTTCACAAATCCTTCAATCAAGATCTACGCACTCTCTGGTGTATACCAAAGAGAAAATCTAGAATCAATTGCTCAGGGCATACTAGGAGAAGGAAAGCTAGAACTGAGTGACAACATCTCTGAGTTGGGATACCATGAGCTTGCTCACTATTGTTGGCGTGATGCGAATCTTGTTCTTCGATTCACGCAATATGAGAACAACCTCCTACTACGCCTGATTATCCTCCTGATGCGTATTTCAAGAATGTCTATGGATGATGTTACCAGGTTCTACATATCTTCGTGGATTCAATCTGTGTTTAGACAGGAACACAGGTCACGCAAATTCTTGATTCCACGGCGTGTGGACATTGACACCATGAAACAGGCTGATGCACAAGTTGAGGCAACTGTAGGAGGAAAAGGCTTCAAAGGCGCAATTGTAATTGAACCTGAGGCCGGTGTTCACTTCAATGCCACTGTGCTTGACTTCGCTAGTCTGTATCCGACCATAATGAAGACACATAACATCAGTTACGAAACAGTAGACTGCCCTCATGATGTTTGCAAAAAAGGGACTAATAATCAGGTACCTGAAACCGAACACTGGACCTGTACATTAAAACGAGGGATGATAAGCGAAACCATTGGGTTCTTCAGAGACACTCGAGTCAAATGGTTCAAGCCTAAGGCAAAGGACAAGTCTCTTGACGAAAACACACAGAACTGGTATTCGGTCGTGGAGAAAGCGCTGAAGGTTTTTGTAAACGCGTCTTATGGCGTGACTGGCGCACAACACTTCGAGCTGTTTTGCATGCCAGCTGCAGAGAGTGTCACAGCTTATGGTCGAGACGCTATCATCAGGACCAAGAAGAAAGCTGAATCAATGGGCATTAGAGTTCTCTATGGAGATACTGACTCTGTGTTTCTTGATAATCCATCAAATAAACAACAGGAAGAACTTGTACGTTGGTCTCGGGAGAAATTGGGTATCGATCTTGAGGTGGAAAAGACCTACAAGTATGTGGCTCTTTCTGATCGTAAGAAGAATTACATTGGTGTCTACAAGGATGGGAGAGTAGAGGTCAAGGGTCTAAGTGGAAAGAAACGTAACACACCCGATTTTGCACAAGAAGCTTTTCGGAAAATGTTAGAGGTTCTCAGTAGAGTTGATGATCAGGAGGGCTTTGAGGCAGCAAAAGAAGAGATCCGTGAGATTGTTAACAAAGTGATCGATCGCTTAGAAGGAAAATCAGAACCCTATAGTCCTGAGGAGTTGGCTTTTCGAATTCAAATGACAAAGCCTCTCCACTCATATGACACAAACATCCCTCATGTCAGAGCTGCCAAAATGCTTGTAGAGAAGACCCAAGACCCAACGAAGGCACTGCCTGGCACTATTGTTTCGTATATCAAGACCAAGGGTCAAGAAACAGTTTTGCCAGTAGAGCTAGCAAATGATGTTAGCTACTGGATTGATAAGGACGCGTACATTGATATTTTGAAGAGCGTGTTTGAACAGGTTCTCGATTCAGTCGGTCTCGACTTCGATGAGTTTCTAGGATTCACGACTCTTGACCAGTTCTTCTAGACGGGGGAATGGAAAAGGGTCTGAATAAGAAATTCTTATAGCGGTGACATGATACACGCATGAAGACCGAGAGCCATCTTCACACCGATTTCGACGGGGTAAAAAGATAATGAAGTTGAACTATCGCGAATTCTTCATGCAGAAGATGCTAATTATGTTCAAACCCGAAGACATAGAAACGTCGGCGAAAGACTTCATTTCTACATACGCCTCCTACATGGAAGATGTCGGAATCGTTGGTAAAGGGCCAGATGGATATGCATTATACCCCAGTAAGACTGCACCAGTTAGGGAGGAGTACACTGAGTTCTTTGCAGAGTGGGTCCAACTCATTGATGCACTTAGTATTCATGGAGTAGTAGGAATGGACTTCTATACTGATGGATGGTTCGCGCGTGATCCTAAGTATCAGACCATGAATGACAAGGATGTCAAAATGGAACATCAAATCTGCCCCAACCGCGAGGAGTTCTGGCAATATGGTGCAGAGATCATTAAAGAAATCGGAGCATATCCAATCAACGAGATTCTGCTCTTTGGCACTGGTTTCATACGCGACCACTTCTGCTTCTGTGAACGCTGCAGGAATGAATTTGCTCCTTTGGTTGACCAAGAGCCAGATAGACTAAGCTATGCACTTCTTTCAGAAAATGATGAATATCATGAAAAGTGGCATCAATTTCGCAGTGACAAGGTGCACGAAGGGCTTCAGTATCTTCAGAACGCAGCCACTGAATCAGACGAAGCTTCAGAAAGAGAACAACCACTACGGCTATCTGTTGAAGTTCTTCTTGACCCTGAAACAGGTCTTGCTGAGGGAGCTCGGAACGAATATGGGTATGATTACGCCAGAATTGGTGAAATCACAAAGAATGTCCTGATCAATCTGTTTCCATGGTCTCCGATTCTCCCATCGAAAGGAAGTTCTGAATATAGCGAGCTTGTTGAGTCTCTCTATTTTGTCAATGAGTTCACAAGACGAGGTGGCAGAGCATCCCTGTTCCGCTGGGGTGTTACAACCATTGAACAACTACAGGAATTGAAGGCTCTTGGCAAGGATGTGGGGATTGACCGAATTGTGAGCACCTTCCATTATCCTTCTGACTACTCTCTAAGACGTGAAAGTGCCATTGGTAATTACTAGGACCTACTGCCTGGCACTACAGTATGGACAAACTCTGTTATCAGCACGTATACTTCGTCCACATGAGAAGCAGAAGCTATACTCATCATTCTTATCCCGGGCATCATCTACAAATGGACTGAGTTCTCCCTGGGAAAACAGCGCTCCAATTCCTTCTATAGATTCGTCGGGTTGAGTGTTGCACACCTTGCAGTCATCTTCCTGGCCACTGAATCGACTATCTCCTTGATAGCGATATTCTGTTCTCTCATCACGCCATGGTCCAGAGCGAGTCCCGTACTCCGCTTCCAATGATCTCATAGTCCTGTCGAGTGCCTCGAAGTCTTCTCGGTAATCATCGGAGCCATAACCTGGATCCGTGGCTGGATTGTTTGCTAACCTGTCTCTTGACACCTGTTGCCAACTTGGATCAAGATTTGACAGTCCTCTAGCTGTTTCAACAAATCTGATATGAGCATCTCCTTTCATCTGTTCGTACTCATCTAGTGTTAGACCGAGAATTTCTAGTGCTCTATCTCTTTCAGCGCATCTCTTTGATAGGGGACAGCAGTATGCGAGGCTCCCATGACATAATGAGGCCATTGCTCTCTCTTGACGTGATTTGAATATTGGAGTTATTCGTCTACTCCCAAGGACGAGTGAATCGCCCACAGCTCTCATCTCAGAATAACCGCTCTGTGCAAGAGCTTCGATAATTTCTCGTGCCGGATATGCACGCCCCTCGATAATTATGTGCCCCTCAGTCTTATCTAGTCGTACAGCACGCTCGGTGCTCTTATTCCCGTCATAGCTAGAATATCTCGTGTCTGTCACCTCTCAGATTTCTGACAAGATGTCATATCGTCATGCCCCCCGAGCAATACAGGTGTATGTATTATCTGGGTCTGACGCGGGATAGTTATATACCCCCGTTGAACCAGCATCTTCTAGCGGTTCTCGCGGAGGACATAGATAGATGGGTTGCAAAGCTGAAGGCGCGGCACAGGGTTATACAGTTCTAGGTGGCCTTGTTCTTCTCATATATGCAATATTTCGTATTTATGCTGCAATGAACAATCCTGGTCCCGGTACTGTACAAGGGCTGATTGAAATCTTTCTTGGAATTGTACTCATTGTGATTGTTGCTCTAGCATTTGATGCCTGTGGGTTCATATCATGGAAAGTTTCGAAATCTGGACTTCTCCTGACGGTGTTTGGATTCATCGCAATTGTGATTGTTTCATATCCAGGAATCACCCTTGACCCAATTGCATGGATGATGAGTCTTGATACACTCGCAGGGATGATGATTCTACTCGGTGGACTTCTTCTCGTAGTCAGAAGTTAGTATTAGATTGTGCTCTCGCTCACATCGGAAATTAGATAATGGGGACATCTTCTCACAACTAACGTTCAATTCCAGGACGGTTGTTGTGATGGACGAAAAGCACATCCAAATCCTCAGGGATCTAGGTTATAGTCTTGATCAGAAAAACATGACCAATGACTATTGGAAAAAAAGGGGTGCTGAAGCATTAGCTATAACGACTCAGGATCGAGAAATCTATGGGTGTCTCGACCACACTGTTGGCGAAGGAGTTCGAATTTTTGATATAGAGGGCACAGAGTATATCGATGTCACAGGTGGTGTCGCTGTAAGAGCTTTTGGACTCAGATACAAACCCTATATTGAATTTGAGCAAAGCATAATTGATGTGGTCAAAGAATTTCCAGGGACGGACTTTGATGCAATTCCCCAGACTCTTCTCGCTGAACGTGTAGAATCTATCACTCCAGGAAATCATAAGAAACGAGTCGTCTTCACGACCTCTGGTGGCCGCGCTGTTGAGGGATGCATGAAGTCTGCAATGGACCTGTCTGGGAAACGAAGATTTGTTTCATTCAGACCTGCATTTCATGGACGTACTGGTTATGCATTAGCCTTGACTTCCTCAAATGCGAAGCACAAATCTGGTTTTCCACAAGGTGTAGATGTCATTCGAGTTCCGTATCCATACTGCTATCGCTGTCCCTATGGTACGAATGTTGAAGACTGCAGTTTGGAGTGTGTTGGGGCTCTACGGTATGCCCTGGAAGTTGAAGGTGACGACATAGCAGCAACTGTGATGGAGCCGATCTCTGGAGAGGGTGGTTTTATTGTACCACCAGCAAAGGCA
>JBHLOX010000122.1:0-8122 GCA_048940045.1 Promethearchaeota archaeon | reverse complement strand
CACGACGCGACTGAAACATCGGGTACAACCAACATCTGGGATACAAACGCTCCGGACAACAAAAAGGTACTCCATCTAGATAAGTACACCATCTGGATAATAAAGGCGGATAACAAAAGCGTTCTACGGAACTGTTTTTACATGCCGCTTCACATCCTAGAGGGACCATACTTTGAGGAGAACTTGAAATGAAGGTCCTCGTTCTAGGGTCTGGGCAGATGGGCAAAGGATTAGCATATGACTTAGCGAAACAAGACAGCGTCGAGCAGATCATTCTTGCCGACATTGACACAAAGTGCGCGGAATCGCTCGCCAAGGAAGTTGGTGATAAAGCCACTGCTGAAACTATCGATGCAAAGAATCGCGACCAACTAGTGAAGGTCTTTTCCAAAGTTGACACTGTCATAAGCGCTGTGAGTTACACTGTTAATGTACTTCATACTGAGATAGCCATTGAAACCGGCACTCATATGTGTGATTTAGGTGGCGGTTGGACCGTGGTTCAAAAGCAGCTTGAGCTACATAACCAGGCAAAAGATGCCGGTATCACGGTGGTTCCAGATATCGGACTTGCACCAGGTATGACCAATGTACTTGCTAGGGAAGGGATTGAGTATCTTGATAGAGTCGAAAGTGTGAAGATACGTGTCGGAGGTCTTCAACAAGAACCAAGGCCACCTTTGAACTATTCACTCATCTTCTCTGTAGAGGGATTGATTAACGAGTATATTGAACCATGCGTTGCATTGAGGGACGGGAAAATCGCCCATGAAGACCCACTGATAGGCTTTGAGGAGATCACTTTTCCTGAACCTTTCGGAAAATTGGAGGCATTCAATACAAGTGGCGGAACATCAACTCTCCCACATACATACGAAGGCAAGGTCAAGGAGCTAGACTACAAGACCATTAGGTATCCGGGACATGGACATAAGATGTGGTGCATAATGAAACTGGGTCTAATGGACAGTGAGGAGATTAATGTTGATGGCAAGAAAATAGCACCACGCAAAGTACTCGAATCACTCCTAGAGAAAAACCTACCACCATCAGATAGAGATGTGACACTTCTGCGAGTCATGATTGAAGGTTGGAAGGGTACAGAAGCAAGGAACATAGAGTATGAGGTGATTGATTACTTCGATGATGCCACTGATCTAACATCTATGATGCGTACGACAGCATTTCCAGCTTCTGTGACTGCCATGATGATGGCTGATGGTCGAATAACCGAGAGGGGTGTGTTGACTCCTGAACGATGCATTCCTCCTGACCTCTTCATCGAGGAACTTCGGGCAAGGGGTATTGACATTAAACATAGAGTGTTCTAATACATAATCTTTCGATTTTTCGAAAGGTGGATAACTTCCCCCTACATCAGAAGTTGAATCATGTAGAAGAAGTCTATTGGAGTCTAGTAGAAAGCTTATGAGTGTTCAATCTGGTCATGTCGGGAGGCTAATCGAATGAAAGTCTTAATACTGAATGGTAGTCCTCATAAGGATCGAGGCGCAACTGGCAGTCTTCTCAAACATTTTGTAGAGGGAATGGAAGATGCCAAGGCTGAGGTTGAGATCATCTATTCCAAAGGATTGGATCTTGGAGACTGCCGTGGATGTTTCAATTGCTGGTCATCCGCTCCTGGCAAGTGCATCCAGGACGATGAGATGACTGAGATCCTTAGTAAGATGGCTGATGCAGATCTTATTGTTCTTGCTACTCCAGTATATATTGACGGAATGACGGGGTCTCTCAAGAGCCTCTTAGATCGGTCTATTCCCCTTCTTCATGGGGCTTTTGAGCTGCGAGATGATCATTGTAGGCACGCTCTCCGTGATCATGTCAAAGCGGGTAAGCTTGCTTTGTTTTCAGTTTGCGGGTTTACTGAAATGGACAATTTCGATCCTCTGATATCTCATGTAGAAGCAATTAGTAAGAATATGAACCGTGAGTTTGTGGGGTCTCTATTACGACCCTATGCATGGATAATTGAGCCTGGTTTGAAACAAGGTGCACCTTTGAAATATATCCATGATGCAGTGAAGCAGGCAGGTCATCAATTAATATCAGAAGGAAGGATGAAGGAAGAAACACTCTCTACAATTTCGAGTGAGATTGTCCCACGAGCTCGGGTCATTGAAATACTGCAGCAGAGCTATGGTGACAATTAGTTTTTGCGTAGAAGCAAACCACTATTCTTCATGGCAGTACGTATATGACATGATTAGACAAATTGATGATGACCAGCTTGACGATATAGACCTACTCATCGACAGATTCAAGGAGCAAACTCCTGTACCTGAAAACTTTGCAGAACAAATCAAAGAGTCAGTCAGAAAAGACCGAGCTTGTATTTTGGGATACTTTTCTGAGGATGGCTCTTTGCAAGGAGTTTCTTTTTTTGGAAAGATCAGTAAACGAATTTCATTTGCATTCGCTGATGGTGATCTTGACGTTGAGAAGGAGCTGGTGTCTTCCTTATTTGATGAGTTCAAGACTGAGTTCTCCTATATGACAACAGGAGGACCCTGGATTACAGATGAGATAGAAGCGCACCTATTCAGCCTTGGATTTAAAGAATTTAGGCGAGCACACAGGACCTTACTCAAGGCCGATCTTGAGGCTCTTGAAGAACCTATTCTTCCAGAAGGAATGCAGTTCGAGGTCTATACTTCAGAGTCGAAAGAAGAGATAGCTGAACTGATGTTCATTGGCAATGATGGTCATATCGATCAGGACGTGTTCCCTGATTTCTTTGGTTCCAAGGAAGACTGTCAACGTCTAATCGATAACATTGAAGCCAGTAGATATGGAGAGTATAGAGAATCTTCCTCTTGGATTCTACGAGATAACCGCAAAGCAATCGGTGCATGTTTCATGACTATTCGGAATGGCGAGGCTGGATATATACCTGACATTGTGATTGATCCTGATTATCGAAGGAGAGGTCTTGGAAAGGCAATTCAAGTACATTCTATGAAGCGACAGATAGAATCTGAACCTCTACTAACTAAGATAGACTTGGATGTCACGTTGAGTAATAATGCTCGCTTCCTCTATGACTCACTTGGCTTCGAAACCGTCAACGAGTACACAATGTACACTTGGAGGAAGAAGTGGAATCATTAATCTATGGGAGAGTCATTGACAAACCCAGTGGTTGACAATGGGCAAATACAGTGGGATATACTCGAAGATACGTGATGCACGCGAAATACTCCAAGATATCAAACATGTGACTCGACTTGACCACTCTTCCACCTTCAGTAGAATCACAGGTGGCGAAGTCTTTCTTAAGCTTGAGAACCTGCAAAAGACCGGTTCGTTCAAGGTAAGGGGCGCGGCATATGCCATGTCCCAACTTACGGACAAAGAGAAGGAAGCGGGGGTTATTGCTGCATCTGCTGGCAACCATGCTCAGGGAGTAGCATACGCGGCAACGCGAATGGGCATCAAGTCGACTATTGTCATGCCCGTTTTCTCCCCTGTCGCTAAAATTCAGGCGACACAAGGATATGGTGGAAACGTTGTCCTTCATGGGTCTTCATTTGATGATGCTCTTGCTCATGCACTAGATAACGCAGAAAAGACAGGAGCCACATTCCTTCATCCTTTCAATGATGAAGATGTCATTGCTGGACAAGGGACCATCGGACTAGAGATACTTGATGAGTGTCCCGATGTTGATGTCATAGCCGTTCCTGTTGGAGGTGGAGGTCTCGTATCAGGTATTAGCATCGCAGTCAAAGAGCAACATCCAGATGTCGAGATTTACGGAGTCGAAGCAGCTAGTGCGGCATCTATGCAAGCCTCAATTGAAAATGGCAAAGTTGTCAAGGTTAAGGACTTGGACACAGTTTGTGATGGTATCGCGGTGAAGAAACCTGGCAAACTCACCTTCAGAATTGCAAAGGATCTTCTCTCAGGAGTGGTGACTGTTGAGGAGTTGGAGGTCACCCGCACTCTCTTCATGCTCTTAGAGCGGGCCAAAATCGTAGTTGAACCCGCGGGTTGTGTTGGGCTCGCGGCATATCAACATGGCAAAATCAACATCAAGGGTAAGACAGCAGTAGCAGTCCTGTCAGGAGGCAATATCGACATGTCGTTCTTATCCAGAGTTGTCGAGAAAGAGTTGTTCAGAATGGGTCGTTCAGTGAGAGTACGGGGTGTGATTCTTGACAGAGTTGGGAGTATGAACAAGGTTCTCAGTATAGTTGCAGAATCCGGTGTGAGTGTGATTGAGATTAACCAAGATCGATTCGACCCAGACATAGCACCCAATAGAGCTGAGCTTGAGATGATTCTTGAAGTCCCGGATGATAAGGCAGTCAAGCGAATGCTAAAAATGTTGAGAAACAAAGGTCTAGACTTCAGAATCTTTGAGGATAAATGAAACAGTCCTCGTGGAATTCCAAATCCTCTTCGATTCTATCTCCTGGTTGGAATCTCAGCTGAGATTGCGATCATAGCGACCCTCATTGTCTATCGATTTAGCAAACGCGTTAACTCAGAATCTGCTAAATGAGCGGCAAAGTCGTAACGATTGCCAAAGCCATTAAAAACGCACTAACAACCACAGTTGACCATGTGTTTTCGAACTTGATGGCGGCCCATGTCATCATAACTGTAGCCAGCACTTGTACCAAAAGGATACGTACCCAAATCACACCTACAAGGATGATTCTCGCTAAAGTAGCACCTCCTCCAGTTGACCACAGGATAATAGCGATTGTCGAGAGTCCAACTATCGCAAACCTTGAGAAGGCTGCAAACAGCATTTGTTTGGTGTTGTTAAAACCAGCCGTCCATTTTCTCTTACCTAATAAAATTCCACGAATCCAAGCCGCCTCAACTATGAATAATGGCACCGCTAAGATTGTCAGAATAACCACATTTGTCCAACGAATACCAATCGGCCACCTAACCAATACAAGTAGTATTTCTGGTTGCGTTGTTGCTGGCATTTCTGCTAGTCCCAACCAAAAGAGCAACCAGATAATGCCAACGAATGCAATTATCATGTTCTTCAAGAAGTCAGATATCTGGTTCTTCATCTCTGACTTATCAACACCAATGGAAGCCATGGATCTCCTTGTATTATCTAACCCCATCAATAGAACCATCACAATGACAAGTCCAACTGTTGCTAGTATAGTGTATAGTACTATACCAGTAGCAGACATCGAGTTCAACCAAGAGATTCCCATATCCTCCAGGTTCAGTCCCAACAGAGATGAAGCAACATAGATGATAACAGTTGATGCTCCCAAGAGAGAACTAAACCCAAATGACCGTTTCAGAGTGTGTATTTGAGAACCACGAGGAATCCGACGGGGTTTCATCTTCTCAGGTAGTAAATTATAAACCAACAACATTACTGGAATGACTGAAACCAGTAAAAAGAAAGAACCTGCAATTGTGGCCATGTTCTTGTAGAAATAGACTTGGTCAGCTGGGTCTAAAGTGTATAACATCTGATTCTCTCCTTGGACGCCTTGAACCAGCCATGAAACTGCTTCACTTACCAAAGTGCTATCTACAACCTCAAAGACATGATTTGAGGGACCGAAAGCTAGTCTGTATGCAGTCTGATTGTCCAAAGACCCATAGGTGACTCCGTCAACAGCTGTTTCAATCCCAGTCGCGTTACGAATTGCATGAAGTGCATCTTGTTTGGTCACAATCTCATCGAATGACCCAATTGCAAACAAGAGATTTTCAGGATAATCAACAAACTCCTCTTGAGCAACTTCTCCAACATTCCCAACCGCAACGTATGCCAAAGGTGTAATCGGGAAGTCCTTGAGTTCGTTTGCTACCAGAAACCCGAGTGAGTGAGTTAGAACCCCATATCTCTCTGCATCCACTGTATCATATGTTGTCTGCACATGACGCACAGCTGCATACGCATACACTGCCATCATATAGAAGTCTGATACATTGAATGGAGCAGTAGAGTCACCATGCCCAGGTAGGTCCATGGACACTACAGTAAAGTTGCGTCGAGCGAGTTCCACATTGAAAGCATACATACCCTCCTTTGTCCCAGTTAGTCCATGAAGAGTCAAGACAAGTGGCATGGGTTCATAGTGGTTTGCTGTTCTTGGTGAATAAACTAGAAATTCAATAGATCGACCAGGTGTACTCCCTATTGATAGTCGCTCAACAGAAACCTCTCCCATCCCTCGGTCTACTGACCATGATAAATAGAACGAGGATCCAATCAGAATGGACAGGATGAGGACAGTGTAGTAAAGCGGCTGTCTATCCATGGAGTCCACCGTTTCATTAGTCACACAGCTAGCTCTCTCTGACATAAAGGTGACGATGTCTAATCGCAGCTTATGCTCCACTGCAAATGAAGGAATCTATCTGATCAAATCAGAGGTCGACAGGTCTACAGAGGTAATCCTTGCTATTGGCTGTACGACCACAGACTTCACAGATGAACTTTGCATCCTTGACACGAGCTCGCATCTCATCGACGCCATGGTGTTTTGCAAACTCGCACATGTGTTCTTTGTGATCTCCCATATTGGTCACTCTATTTTGGTTTCATCCTATTTGTAATAAGTATTCAGAAAGAGGAGCGGCATCTTTATCTATCGCAGCTATAATCGGTCAATCTGAGAGAAATGGCAAAAGCCTTGCCCCATACTAGTGATTGGAGTGCTCTGAAGGGATGGAATTGGATGATATGAGGCAGCAACGGGACTCTCACAATTTGGTGCTCCACTTGTTTGTGGGATTCTTTGGGATTATCTGAGTCCCATAGCTCCTTTCATACTGGTTGGTTTCTCAGGATTCCTTCTTGTGCCAATCTATGTCTTTGGGATGAGAAGTTACGAAGAAGCAATCCAACAGCAGGAAAGTTTTCAGTAAACATATGAACAAAGATATATCAAAGCATGAGCCACTCCATTCCACGTAGTCACACTATAGAGGTGGCAATCGCATGGCAATACGTGTTGGTATCAATGGTTTTGGCCGAATTGGAAGAGGATTCCTTCGAGCCGCACTAGAGAAGAAAGGATTTGACATTATAGCGGCAAATGATCTCACAAGTGAGGTTGCTCTTGCTCATCTGATGAAATATGACACCGTGATGGGACGCTTTGATGGTACAGTTGAAGCGGGTAAAGGAAGCATTACAGTCAATGGCGACGAGATAAAGATTCTCTCCGAGAGAGACCCTGCAAAACTCCCATGGAAAGATCTTGGCGTAGATCTTGTCATAGAATCAACTGGTTTATTCAGAACACGAGAAGCAGCTGACAAACATATTGCTGCTGGAGCGAAGAAAGTCATACTCAGCGCTCCAGGGAAGGGTGGAGAAATGCTGACTGTCGTTCCAGGTGTCAATGATGACGATTATGACCCAGGGAAGCATAATGTAATTTCTAATGCGTCATGCACAACGAACTGTCTGGCTCCCATGGTCAAGGTTATCGATGAGGCTTTTGGCATTGAACGTGGACAGATGACCACAATCCATGCTGTGACCAATGATCAGGTCATGCTTGATGGACCTCATAAGGATATGAGAAGAGCCAGAGCCGCGTGCTGGAATATTATACCTACTTCAACCGGAGCTGCAACTGCAATCGGTTTGGTATATCCAAAGGCTGCTGGAAAACTCGATGGTATGGCATTCAGAGTTCCAGTGATGGACGCTTCCGTTGTTGACATGAATGTGATCGTATCGAAAGATGTGTCCGCAGATAGTGTCAATGAGGCTTTCAAGAAAGCATCCAAAACAGGGAGTCTCGCTCCATACTTGGCATATCTCGAAGAACCATTGGTATCATCTGACTTCATTGGAGACCCTCATTCATGTAGTTTTGACTCACTTCTAACAAAAGTGATTGGCAACCTTGTCAAAGTTGTTGGGTGGTACGACAACGAAGCAGGTTACAGTCACCGTCTTGCAGACCTTGCAGCTGTGATTGGAAAGAAAATGTAGAGAGAAATCAGTAGAGTTCCTTCGATGGAACTCTCCCTTCCTCTCAAACCAAGGATTTGTTTCTCCTATGGAACCAATAAGTAGGATTGATCCTTCTATCAACCAACTCTTCTTCAGAGGTCTAGATGCAACAGAGCTAGCGAGGAGTTCAGATTTTGA
>JBHLOX010000121.1:0-8232 GCA_048940045.1 Promethearchaeota archaeon | reverse complement strand
AAAACACTACCAAAAAGGTCGAAGTAGTTACTGAGTGAGTTTCCCTAATCCTCCTAAACTATAGATCAACTCTCGGAGATAGGCTGTATCTGTCCATTTTCTAACTTCGTTTCGTGGATTAGGCCTCCCTAGCGCATATTGAGCTAAAATTCTGAGCAGGTCACCCTTGAAACCCACAACACCGTGAATCTTGTATTCTCGCTTTGAGAATGATTTTACGGTTTCTGCTTCACAGGGAATTTGAATCAGGTAGTCAGTGCTCTGATTATGAAATACAATTGTAGGTGTTTCCAACGTTGATACAACATCCCTTCCCAATGCAAGTAAGTATCTCTTCCCCAATGCAAGATAGATGAGATCAAATCTGTTCTTCAACAGGTTCTTGATGGAGTCCTGAATCTGCAGTTTTTCAGCTTGTCTTCGAAGCTCTGGCATCCTCATGGTCGTGAAGCTACAGTCGTAGGGAGGAACCAGATCCTCTTCATTCAGTATCCCGAATCCTGCAGATATAATGACTAATTGTACTGAGATATCCGGAATTGTTCTCAGCAAGTCAACAGCCTTGACGAGTTCCCGACTCTGAGGACCAGTGTACATATCACGTGCCTGTACACAATGCGAAGAGAACTGTTGTTTCCAGTAGTTGAGATCATGTTCTTCATCAATGTCTTTGCATGTTGGTTGTTTGGGACTGTCATAGGATTTCTTCTTTCCACAACTACCAACAACTAAGACCCTCATTACGTCTTCCTCTAACTACAGGGCGGTATTGTTGTTCTTAAGCACCGAGATTCTCGATTAAGCTGGTTTGTAGACGCCCTTGTTACGAGCCCAAGAGATTGTTTCCGGATCACAGCGCTTGAGCTCACGTTCTGGGAAGTCGCTCAGGAGGTTCCAACCAATGTCGAGTGTCTGCTCGAATGAGCGGTCCTCAAACTCACCCTGATTGATGAATTCGGCTTCAAACTTGTCAGCAAACTTGAGGTATTTCTGGTCTCGCTCTGTCAGCGCCTCAGACCCTACGACTGCCACAAGGTCTCGAAGGTCACGACCCTCGGAGTAGGCATAATAGAGTTGTGCCTGTATTTCCTTGTGATCGAATCGAGTCATTCCTTCACCTATTCCCTCTTTCATCAACCGGCTTAAGGATGGACCAGGATCGATTGGTGGGAAGATACCTCTCCTATGAAGTCCTCTTCCAACAATCATCTGTCCCTCAGTGATGTATCCTGTGAGGTCAGGGATAGGATGCGTCATGTCATCCTGAGGCATAGAGAGAATTGGCATCTGAGTGATTGTTCCATTCCTCCCATGTATACGACCAGCTCGTTCATAGATTAGACTGAGGTCGGTGTAAAGATAGCCAGGATAGCCTCGTCGTCCAGGTACCTCAGACCTTGCAGCACTAATCTCACGAAGTGCCTCGGCATAGTTGGTCATGTCTGTGAGAATGACTAGGACGTGCATATCGGCCGTATATGCCAAGTATTCTGCTGCAGTGAGTGTAGCTCTGGGAGTGATAATACGTTCAATGGCGGGGTCATTTGCAAGATTCAGAAAGAGTGTTGTGTGTTCGAGAGCTCCTGTTTCCTCGAATGACTGCATGAAGTATTGCGCCTCAGTGGCGGTAATACCCATCGCACCGAACACAATAGCAAAGTCACCCTCCTCTCCGGGAATCTTAGCTTGTCGCACAATCTGTGCAGCAAGTCTATTGTGAGGTAGACCAGAGCCTGAGAAGAGTGGAAGTTTCTGTCCACGGACCAGTGTGTTAAGTCCATCAATCGCAGACACGCCAGTCTGGATAGGTTGTCGCGGATATTGTCGTGCATAAGGATTGATTGGGGACCCGTAAATATCCCAATGGTCCTCCGCAGTCAGGGGAGGCCCTTTATCCAGTGGATTTCCGGCACCATCGAGTACCCTGCCCAGAATCTCTGATGAAACTGGAAGTTTCAGGGTTTCACCCGTGAATCGTACAGCGGTGACATCTGTGTCAAGACCACTTGTACCTTCAAAGACTTGTATAACAGCACGACCTTTGCCTGTTTCCAAAACGGTGCCTGTTAGTAACTCCCCAGAGGGGGATCTAATCTTCACAACTTCGTTGAATGATACATCATGCGTATTCTCTGCAATTAGTAAAGGACCACTAACATCAGAAACTGTTCTGTAAACGATTGAGGATTCTTTGGACATCATAGAAACCACCATGGTCTTTCAGTCAATGCTTCGCTGCCGTAGCAGTGGCCGAGTTTTAAGAGTTACGAAGTGCATCTATAACCATGCGGCAACATGGAAAAAGGCAAGAATCGGTGCTAGCATTAAGGCTCGAACCATCAAGGATTTTCCCCTTCCAGTCATTTCTTTTGCATTCGGGGTAAAATATAGGATAGCCCCAACCAACAGGCAAATCGCGGCAACAGCATCACCTAGCCATACTAGTAAAGAGATTAAATCAGCGTCAGTCATTCCAACAAGTTGAAGCCACGCTGTTGTAGCGCTCTCAAGAGTGATTGTTTCAACACCACTGAATTGAGCGAATAAATTGACAATAAGAGGGCCTCCAAAGTAAAGTGCAATCCCCAGTATTACTAGAGATTTTGCTAAGCCATCACTAAGTCCAGTTGCATAAATCATCATACCAACCAAGACGAAAATCAGGTAACCGCGAATCGCTAGTGCAAAAAGAACGTTGAGGATTTGACCTATTGTGTGGAACCAGTTGTCAGGCATCTGAAAATCAAATGGAGATTGAAGCAGTAGAAGCACTAGACTGACCATATGGCTCACAGAAAGAGGTCAGTATTATTGGTTATAATGACCACTCAAACGAGTTCTTGTTTCAGAGTTTGGAAATCCTCTCTCATTGCTGTCCTAATTTTAGGAAATCTGAGGGCTGCAGCAGGATGATAGGTCATGAAGTATTTCCTGTCACCATTTTCATAGAACTTACCGTGAGCCTCTGAAACCTTCCAAGGACCTATGAGAGAAGAGATTGCCACACCTCCTAAGAGAACAATGATTTGGGGATTGATTATCTCAATCTGCCGCTCGAGGTATGGTCTACAAACAGCTATTTCTGCCTGAGTAGGAGTCCTGTTTTTCGGAGGTCTTGACTTTAGGATAGAGGTGATAAAGACGGTTTCTCTAGAGAGTCCGATATTCTGAAGCATGGATGTCAAGAGCTCTCCAGATTTCCCCACAAAGGGACGCCCAGACTCATCCTCTTTGGCGCCAGGAGCCTCACCGACAAACATCACACCAGAGGTGATTGGTCCCTCACCAGGAACTGCATTCGTACGAGTCTTATGCAAAGGACAAAGTGTGCATTGTCTGATGTCATCATGCAGTTTTTCAAGCTGTTTCTTTCGCGTCATGTCTACTACGTAAGTTACACACACAGCGATAAAGGCCACGTATTTTCTGTGGCAACCTCGGTCAATTATGCAGATTCCTGGTACAAGAGTCCTGACTCTGACATCTCTTGGAGTAGTGATTGAAACTCTCCTTCTATCTTCTTCTCAATTGCATCCATTGTTTCATCATATGAGTCCCAAGGTGAGATCTTCATTCTGGCGATGTTATCAAGAACACTAAGCTCTAAGATTCTCCGAACTTGAACACCCAGTTGTACAGCTTCTGTCATTTTGTGCGCGAAGTTGATGATTATCTTCAACATCCGGTATGTCTTCCCAATAGGAGAGTATGTATCAATCTCATGTAGTGCACTCTGTGTCAGGAAGTCCTCCTTGATCATGCGTGCAGCTTCTAGAATCGCCCGTTCGGACTCTGGAAGTGCATCAGGTCCTACAAGCTGGACAATTTCTCTAAGTTCTTGGTCCTTCTGGAGAAGAGCAAAAGCCTCTGTGACTAGCTCGGGCCAGTCATCACCCATATTTTCTCTTTGCCATTTCTGAAGTGTGCCAAAGTAAAGTGAGTAGCTTGTCAGTGTGTTGATTGCAGGGAAGAACCTTCGGGCAGCAAGATCTTTATCCAGTGCCCAGAACACCTTCACAATTCGTAGTGTTGCCTGAGTGACTGGTTCTGAGAAGTCACCACCTGGAGGTGAAACAGCCCCGCAGAGTGTGATTGAACCAAGTCTTTCACCGGACCCAAGCGTCTTCACTCTTCCACCGCGCTCGTAGAACTGAGCCAGTCTTGACCCAAGATATGCAGGATAGCCCTCTTCAGATGGAAGCTGCCCCAGACGGCTTGAGATTTCACGCAATGCCTCAGCCCAACGGGAGGTTGAGTCTGCCATCAGAGCAACATCATAACCTTGATCTCTGAAGTATTCGGCAATTGTGACTGCCACATAGATTGATGCCTCTCGCGCTGCAACAGGCATGTTCGATGTGTTGGCAATAAGGACTGTCCGTTCCATCAAGGGGCGACCTGTTTTCGGGTCTTTCAGATGTGGCCACTCCTCTAGGGCTTCTGTCATCTCATTACCACGTTCACCACATCCGACATAGACAACAACCTGTGCATCAGCCCATTTGGCAAATTGGTGCAAAGTCACTGTCTTTCCAGTTCCGAAACCTCCTGGAATGGCGCCTGTACCACCTTTTGCTTGTGGCATGAATGTATCAATGACTCGTTGTCCAGTCACAAGTGGAGTATCCATCCCAACACGCTCTTTGAACAGACGACCCACTCTGACAGGAGTCCTCTGCATCATCATGACTTCATGGACATCGCCATGTTGGTCTTTTACTTTGCAGATGGTTTCATTGACTGTATACTCACCCTTATTGACAAGTTCAACAATTTCGCCCTCTACTCCAAAAGGAATGAGAATTCTAGATGTGATAATACCAGTTTCAGGCACCTCGCCAATGATGTCGCCAGGTTCTACTTTGTCACCTACTTTTACTGAGGGGGTGAATTCCCATTTCTTCTCTTTGTTAAGACCATCAACACTAAGCCCTCTTGTGATAAAGTCGCCCGACATTTCCTGTAAAACGGGGAGAGGTCTCTGAATGCCATCATAGATTGATCCTAGAAGACCTGGACCAAGCTCTACTGAGAGAGAGTCTCCTGTAGATTCTACTGGTTCACCTGGAGCAATACCAGATGTTTCCTCATAGACTTGAGCAGTAAACTCCTCATCTCCGACTTCAATCACTTCACCAATGATTTGTTGGTGTCCTACTCGTACAACTTCATACATGCGAACAGCAGGAATCCCAGAACATGTGACTACAGGTCCCGCAATGTTTTCAATACGCCCAATTACTTTAGTCAAGGCTCAAATCTCCGGTTCAATCTTAGACTAGATGTTTATCTCGATTCCAACAGCTCTGCGAATCAGCTCTTTTAGTACTGCTTCATAAGCGCCAGTGGTTCCGTCTCTGTCAGGCACCAGCAATATAACTGGTACAGGTGATTGCGACAACTCAACAATCACATCTTCCACCTCTGCAGCAAGAGGTTCAGTGATTATTATGAGGCCCATAGAGGGGTCTCTGAAGTATTGATACAACAGATCACGAGTTTCTCCAGGTGTTTTTGGTACAGCGCATTCGCTCACACCGACCAACCGAAACCCGGTGACCGTATCCCTATCACCAATCACTGCGATTTTATCACTAGACATGAAAGTTACCACTGTAGTCGGACTTAGACTCAAGCCAAGCTGTCCACTAAAAAGCATTTGGAATTGGTGCGAGTACTAGTATTCTAGCTTGTGAATTGTGAGATGAAGTCTTGTTCTTCAACAATTGTCCAGCAATAAAGACACTTCAGCTTCACTGGTGTCTTCGAAATAACTTCATACTTGCTGTTAATCGGCTCACGCTCCTTGTTTGTAACACACCTCTGATTTGGACATCTAAAGATGTCAGAGATTATCTCAGGTAGTTCGACTCGAGTCTTCTTTATGATTTTGAAATCCTCAATGAGGTTGATTGTGGCTTCTGGTGCAACAAGGGCTATGCGGGCCACCTCCTCTGCTTCAAGAAATCGATGTTCGACCTTCACAATGTCTTTCTTACCAATCTTTGAGCTGGTTATGTTCATAGCTAATGTTACGACATTTCCATCTTCGCCAGTGATTCCTAGTATCTTAAGAACCTCTAGAGCCTTTCCAGCTCTAATATGGTCAATCACTGTCCCATCCTGAATTTTGACAATTCTGATTTTTTCAGCACCAACCTTCTCAGACATGACCAATCACACGCAGGTTCGTCCTATCAATTACGCGGTTTTAGCCCTTCCCCCTCTGAGCTTAAAGGCGAAGGTTGATATGCACACCAGATGGACCACTCCCAGAAGACGGTGATGTTGTCTTGGTTCTAGAAGGTCTTGGTAAATCGCTCAACTCCGCCCTGAAGAGGCTGTTTGGCGCAAGTGTCGTGGATGAGGAACTAGTGAAGGAGTTGGTGAAAGACATCCAACGTGCCCTGTTGGTTGCTGATGTGGATGTCAATCTTGTTATGGCAATAACTGAGAGAGTACAAGAACAAGCCCTAGATGAAACCCTGCCGAGGGGAGTGTCACGTCGTGAACATGTTGTCCGTGTTGTTTGGGACACTCTGGCATTTTTCTTGGGAGAAAAGACGGTCCCACTCACAATCAACCCAGGGAAGCCGAACCTTGTTATGATGGTGGGAATTCAGGGGTCTGGGAAGACAACAACCATCGGGAAGTTAGCACGATACTACCAGAAGAGAGGAATCAAGACAGGAGTGATCTGTGCGGATAATTTCAGACCTGGAGCCTATAATCAGCTAAAGCAGCTTGCTGAGAAATCGAATGTTCCTTTCTGGGGAGAGGAGGATGAAAAAGACGCCACAAAGCTGGCGAAGAAAGGTGTTAAGGAAATGCAGAAGAAAGGGATTGAGCTCATCCTCCTAGACACTTCGGGTAGGCACAGGGAAGAAACAGGACTCATCAAAGAAATGCGCGATATCTCAAAGAGCGTAAAACCCCAGGAGATTGTCTTAGTTATAGATGGCACTCTTGGACAGCAGGCAGGTGTTCAGGCTGCTGCTTTTAAGAAGGCAACAGACATTGGTTCGATTATAGTCACTAAACTTGACGGAAGTGCCAAAGGAGGGGGTGCGCTCTCAGCTGTTGCGGCGACTCAAGCGCCTATCAAGTTCATTGGCGTCGGAGAAGGAATGGATGCCATTGAGCCCTTCAATCCGACAAAGTTTGCTGGACGACTCCTTGGAATGTCTGATATCAGAGGACTCATTGATAAGGTAAGAGAGGCCCAAATCGAGGTCGAGGAAGACGCTGCGAAGAGGATCATGAAGGGGCAATTCTCGTTGAAAGACATGATGGCTCAGATGAAGCAGCTGAAAAAGATGGGACCAATTGGAAAGGTTATGGAGATGCTAGGACTCCAATATAAGCTCCCTGAGGGTATGGCCGAGATCCAAGAAGAGAACATGAAACGATGGGAAGTCATAATGAATTCAATGACAAAGGCAGAGTTGGAGGAACCTAAGCTAATCAAATCTTCGAGGATTAAGCGAATTGCAAAAGGGTCTGGAACAACGCAGAAAGATGTCAGAGACCTCCTGAAACAGCATGAACAAATGAAGAAAATGATGAAGGCGATGGGCAAACAACGCCGAGGTCGGAAGGGAGGAATTCCTGGATTTCCAGGGCTTCCAGGAACATGAACTGCTCATTATTGAATGTGATGTTCGTGCGTCGCTTTCTTGTTAAGTTTGAGGAATTTCCTATTGACCGGGTTTCTGTCAAGTCAGGACATAACAGTCCTGAAGTGATTACCGCATGTCGATGTGTAAATGTAGGACTGTTCGTTTCAGGAGACCTTCGTAGAGATGTGACTGTGTCCTTTGTAATAGGAACTGAGGAGGATCAAAAGGCGATGTCATTTCCTGGTGGTTCGCTACGGAGGGTTTCACCAGATGAAAGATCCATATCGTTTTTCCTGCTAAAAGCGTTTGAAAGAGTACAGGACCTAAACCCTGGAGAATCATTCACTATGAACAACGGTATCGAATTGATACATGCACCTCTTGATGAATTACTTGAGCTGTGGGAGTCGGATATAATTCATGTTCCTTCGTCAAACCCAGAGCGATTCATTCTTGACACAAATCTATCTGTTGATAGATTGGAAAACAATCCATGAAGAAAGCTTCATAATAACAGGTTCTCTGTGTTTCGATGAAATCAGTCGCTGAGTGTGATTCTTTGCCCACCAATGTATCTCCTGAGTTCGATAAACAAAGGATAATCTACGAGGAA
>JBHLOX010000120.1:0-8255 GCA_048940045.1 Promethearchaeota archaeon | reverse complement strand
TCCTCTATCAGGACCTCAATGGCTTCCCTCAGGGCTACTTCCACTCTTTCAGGAGAATGTTTGATTCTTTCTGCAATTCTTTGGGCTCTATCAGAAACCTTCAATTCATTTAGCTGATACAGTTTTCCTTCTGCTATTGATATAATAGAGTGCGTAATAGCAACGATGTCTCCCTGAGCAAAATCAAAACCAGATTTTCGAAGTGTTGTCAGGATTATCTCTGATATCTTATCTCCTGTCTGGACCAGCGGAAAATCTTTGAGTGGAATTAGTTCAATCTGCTTGCTCTTCATCACTGACTGACTCTATCTCATCTGCTGATATTTCTTCGTACTTGCCTTCGCCTACAAAACGGTATTTACCAAGCCCCGCTTGAATTGCTAGACTCTCGGGAATCATCTGATAGAGAACTACTCCCCCAATGACGTTGATTGCCGCTTGGAGTACATTCCATGGCATGTAGATTACTGAAAAACCAATGGCAACCTCTAGTGACATATACCCAAAGAGAGTGAAGAGTAGGATATTTCCAAAATACATTCCAATTGATCTGAATGCGCAGGCAAAGACAAGATAGATTACTGTTTGACGTTTCCAATCAAGTTCGCGGTTTCTCATAGCAAGTTTGGCAACGATTAGACCAAGTAGTGAAAACAACTCTGCTAGGAACTTGAAGGCAGCACCATCGAAGTGTCGATATGCTATGGAAACCCACATCACACCAATTGCAAAAACAGAGAGACCAATTCCTAGTCCGAGAAATATAATCATAATGGGGATTCCAGTCCAGTCTATAGTAAAGTTTGGAACAAGTGTGTAGAAATCAGTCACGCCAACAATAGGAAATATTTCCAATGCGACTACGATTGAAGTGAAGATGGCCAAAAGTGCTATACTTTTTGAGTCTGTCCTGAGATCCATTATTCGAGGTCTCCTCTCAATCCCTCTTAAAATAGAAAGGGGTCAATCTGCGACCTGCACAACCAAGATAAAAGGTGATTGCATATGCGAGATAAGCTAAGAATGCTACAGAATGAAAGATGGAAATCCCCGGCTAGGTGACCGGGGATTCTGATAGTTGTATCTCTTTAATGCTTGTGATGCACCTCAGCGGCGTGCTTCTTCATCTCCTCTTGGGAGCGGAGTTTCTTACCACAGAGTTTGCATTCGAATTGGTCATGCTTACTACTCATTGTCATCATATTAACTATTGTTTACTGACTTTATTAACTTTTCTATATTAGTTAATAATATCGCCGAGTTGAATCTTCATTATTGTCGAATTTTCGAAAAATGAAGATGTGTTCAAACGAAATGAGTTCATAACAAAATGACTGAAAGATATGTACGAGGTGAGGTGTGCTATGACGCACTTCAATACGAAGTTGGTATTAGGACTAGCAGTTTCGTTGATTTTCCTCTTCGGAACTATGGCTGCCCCAGTATCTGCGCTTCAAACAAATATTAAGATAGAAACAAACAATCAAGGCTTCAGATCTGATGCATACAATCATACCTACGTGTATGCTGAGCCAAATCCACTAAATATGGTGTCTAGAGGTACTATGCATACGAATGAAAGTTTGGATTACACTGCTAACAGATTTAACGGTGGTGGATGGACTCAAGGCTTTGGGTCTTTCCCAGCTGATTCGAACTACCCATTCAATTGGATGTCCTTCAATGGCTGGGGTACAGGTCAATATGATAATCCAACAATACTTCCTGCATTCTATGACTTTGAAGCATCAGATGGAAGTGAACATGTCGTGAATACTACATTGGAAACACGGACCTTTTCACTTACCTTTGGTCAACACACTCCTGTACAAGTTGATGCCGGTTACACGTGTTTTGGTACACTTGGTGTCAGCGGCCAAGAGTTTGTGCATCTGACCATTGACAGTAGACAAGATAGTGTATCGTGGAGTATTACTGTTATTGACCCTGAGGGGCGATTCATGAACTCCTATAGTGGGTCAAATGGTGATATATGGACAATTCCATTCAAACCTTCAGTTGGTGGAACCTACTACATTATTTTGCAGGCTTCTCCATCTATTGGCACTTTTGCCCTCTTTGATTTATTTCCAGTTGCAGTAACTCCGCAATCGATTGCCCCAGGTGGTATCGTTACAGGAACCTTACCTACTGGAGAATTAGTCATTGATGATGAAACAGGAAGTTTCGTCTACAAAGAAATGCCTCCAACTGTCCATACGTACAAGGTCAACTCTCCAAATGATGTAGCTTCCATAACTTATGCCTTCAACTACCCACCTGGGTTCATTGGACCTCCTCAACCAGTCAGCATTTACTTTACAAGTGGGGATTTTGAGTATGGATATAATGGTGGAACCCGCTATTCTGATGGTGTGGGATCTCCCACATCTGGTGAATACTTCTTTAGGGGTGGTCCATACTATGCGACCATCACTGGTGGAGATAATACAGAATACACGCTATATCATAAAGCAGGCGGTAATGGTGTACTTCCTACGAATCATGAGTTCCAGATTGAGAACTACATGGGTGCGATAGTGACCCATGCCTACACTCTTAATGTTGAAGAACCTTCAATGTTGAGAGTGAATTCGACTGCCTCTGGTGCTGATCTTGACATCAGAATGACCGGTCTCTACGATGATGGGTACAGAGTTGACAGGACAATCAGCTTTGCTTCTACCCTTGCGCCTTCTAGCGAGTACTACCTACCTGCAGGTGAGTACTTCTTTGAGATGGATATCGACAATGGTGTGAATGAATGGATCGAGTTCAACCTTGGTCCAATCGTCGATACGACATCTGCTGGGTTTGATGATGTCGGTGGATTCTTCGTTGATACAACATTCAACCACTTGTACAATATGACATTGATTCTGACCAATCCTGACAATATCACTGTCGGTGTTGAGGTTTCAATCTATGATACCTCTGGCAATCTATTCTACACCAGCAGTACGAGCCTGGCAAACTGGTGGGACGGGTTTCAGATAGTGCCACATTCATCCATCTGGAACAATGACACATTCAACTACATGGGACAGCAGTGGTACGATGGTCCTGCGATTGTCGGTATCTGTGCGTATAATGTGGCAAACAACACACTAGGCCCACCCTCCAATTACTATGGTGGCTACACGGTGAATCTTACCATTCAATGGACTGATAGAACGAATGATCTTTACATGGAAATTGGACAAAACGTCGATGTCAGTAGTACTGCATTTTACAATTTCACATCACCAGCACCAGGAAGGCCATTGGAGGCTTACGGGCTGATGTTGAACACAACACCAGGGACTTGGTACAATGTATCAATACGTTCCGGTACAGATGCTACAGATTTCAGTGCAGAGGTGTTCAGTGTCTACGATGGAAGAACTCACTGGATTGGGTGGAGTGACCTGGATGACTACCAAGTTGGCAGTACTTCACCACCGAGTGACTTGGGATTCCAGTTCGGAGCCATCTCTGAACAATCATTCCTGCATCTACAGATATCGCGTGACCAATTGGTTGATGGATACCTTTGGGTTAAGATAACTCCGATGGAAACTCATCCGCTTGTGGTCGGAGAGGTAACTCCTCTCGGTCCAGACATCCTTGCGATCCTGGGTGGTCTAGCAATTCCAATCGCTGTTGGTGTTGGAGTCATTGTTGTTGTCTACATAGTTTATGTCAAGAGATTCAAGAAGTAGTATTCAGATTCGATCCGGTTTCAGACCGGGTCGACTCTTCTCTTTTTTATAGCCAAATCCTTTTGTCCATTGATTCTTATTATGGCAGTGAGCATTCTTAAATGGAGTGGAAACCATATGTCAGACGAGAGCCAAGTGGAGTGGTATGAGGATGACAAGATGTGGGAGATCATGGAGCCTGTTTTGTTCACAGAAGCCAGAATTGCTTATACATCCAGTGAGGTTGATGCTATCAAGTCTCTATGCAAAGTTCAGCCTGATGATTCAGTTCTCGATCTCTGTTGTGGCGTTGGTCGACACTCTTTGGAATTTGCAAGACGAGGGCATAACGTCGTTGGTGTGGACCGAACGAAGTTGTATCTAGAAAAAGCGATGAAGTCTGCGAAGGATGAGAATCTGAACATTGAGTTTGTTCTAGATGACATGCGAACATTCTATAGAAAGAAGTCCTTTGATGTTGTTTTGAGCATGTTCACCTCCTTCAGTTATTTTGAAGACCATGAGGAACAGATGCTGGTTCTACGTAACATCTATGCTTCTCTCCGAGCTGGTGGAAGACTCATTATAGAGTCAATGGGAAAGGAGGTTCTAGCACGAATATTCAAACGCTATAGTTGGTCGGAGTGGCCACACGGATTCATGTTGGAGGAACATGAGGCTATTGAGGACTGGAGCAAGATGCAAAACAAATGGATTTTCATCGAACGTGATGGAACAGTCCATCGATGGAGTGTAACTCACTGGATATATTCTGGACATGAAATGAAAGAAATGCTTGAGAATGTTGGTTTCTCAGATGTGAAGGTCTTTGGCGGACTTGACGGTAGGGATTATGATATTGAAGCTGAGAGACTTGTTGTTATTGCCACAAAGTGAGTGTATTGGAAACCCTTTTCATTGCTATCGCATAGGGCAATGCAAGTGAGTAGAGATGTTTCTATCACGTTCAGAGGAATATCCACTTGACCAGATGATTGACGTGGCGGCGGGACGGACACGTGCCGATTTGGTCCTTAAGAATGCAAACGTAGTGAATGTTTTCACAGGTGAGGTCACTCCGGGTGATATTGCTATCCATGGGGCATTCATTGCAGGTATTGGTGAGTATGTAGGAAATGAGGTGATAGATCTCAAGGGTAAGTATGTCTCACCTTCTTTCATTGATGGTCATGTCCATGTTGAGTCCTCAATGGTAATGCCGATTCAGTATGCACGTGCTGTGGTTCCCCATGGAACAGGTGCTGTAGTCGCCGACCCACATGAGATTGCCAATGTGTTAGGAATGGAAGGGATACTCTATATGAGTAAGAGCATGCGAGGTGGGCCTCTTGAGTTCTATATGATGCTCCCCTCATGTGTCCCATCTACTGATCTTGAAACCAATGGAGTTTCTCTTGAATTTCTGGACATCAAACCACTCATGACTGAGCCCTATGTCCTAGGACTCGCTGAAGCTATGAACTATCCTGGTGTTATTTACAGAGACCCCACGATACTCGAGAAGATTCGAGTAGCTCTGAGAATGGAAAAACGAATTGATGGTCATGCTCCAGAGCTGGATGGACTCGATCTTAATGCCTATGCAGCTGCAAGAATCACCTCTGAACACGAGTGTGTAGACATTGCTGAAGCAAGAAGAAAACTTGCTCGAGGTATGCACATCCATATACGTGAAGGATCCACTGCCAGAAACCTTGAGGCGCTGGCTGCACTCATTGAACCGCATACAGCAGAATTCTGTAGTTTTGTGACCGATGATAGAAACACTCTGGACTTAATGACTAAGGGACATATTGACAGTATGGTTCGAGAATCTATTGCCTTGGGCGTTGACCCAGTATTGGCTATCAAGGTGGCTTCATTATCAACGGCAAGGCACTATGGTCTCCAATATATTGGTGCGATTGCACCTGGTTACCATGCAGACATCGTTGTACTTGACTCTCTAGAGAGAATCAATGTTGAGATGGTTTTCAAACAAGGGGTTCTGGTAGCAAAGAACGGGAAGATGGTTGAGGAATTTGGTGTTGAGAAGCAGCCTCGTTTAAGACGTTCGGTCAACATCCACTATCTTGAACCTGAAGATTTCCAGGTGAAAGCTCGAGGGGACAGGATGAATGTCATTGGTATGATTCCTAATCAAATCATTACCGAACGTCTCATAGAAGAACCTAAGGTGGAAGATGGGTTGGTTGTATCTGATATTGACCGTGATATCACCAAGGTAGCAATTATCGAACGACACAATGCCTCAGAACCCAATTCTGTCGGTTTCGTCAAAGGCATGGGCATAAAAGAAGGAGCAATGGTTTCTTCAATTGCCCACGATTCACACAATATTGTTGCTGTTGCCACCAATGACAGAGACCTAGTTCAAGGAGCTGTTCAGATTGTACGGATGCAGGGTGGTATCGCACTTGCCAAGGATGGAAAAGTGATAGAATCCCTACCACTGCCCATTGCTGGTCTCATGTCGGATCAATCTATTGAGCATGTGAGTGAGAAATTGAAAGACCTGAAGACAGCCGCACAGAAGCTTGGCACACCCTTGCAAGAACCCTTCATGGCAATGGCTTTTCTCTCGCTTCCAGTTATTCCTAAGCTCAAAATTACAGACCTAGGCCTTGTAGATGTCGACCGATTCAGATTGATTGATCTGTTTGAGGTTCCCGACTAATCGGTCATCACAACTTCTAAGAGAGGTCTACAATTCACTCATTGAGTGAGAGGTTTAGCTTTTCTCTCGCATCTCTCAGCTGGACTCGTTTCTTATTTCCAACGAAGATTGCCATTAGTGATCCAACAAAGACAAGGATAGTCCCAAATAGAAAAGCTCCAATCATGATAGGCAGGAAGAGTGGATTCGGCAATGAAAGCAGATTGAAGAAGATCCCTCTGAAGAGAAGATGTGCAACCTCAATAATGAGAATCACGAGTAGAGTAAGACCCGCACCTAGCTGCCGATCATGGACATATACCTGCAAAGCTGACTGCAACAATATCGCAGACAATAGATTGCCCAAAATACAGAACAACAGAATCGTCAGTGGAATCATTATTACAGGTCCTAGGAAATCGAGTGAAATCAGTGGCATACTCCATGGTGTGAGGAACTGAAAGTACAATATCCCTAGAAAGAATATCAACTCGAAGATCATCATGATTATGGCTCCAAGTCCAGTGATACGTAGAATGATATTGTCTATTCTGTCAGCCCAGTCCATATTGGCTAGTTTCTGATACTCCTCATTGAGGGGTTTTGCCCAGTCGCTCTCAGCAACACAGGTTTCTTTCTGACAGTTGACAATGGTGAGCAGTTTTCCACCATACTCTCCAACTCGTTTCTGCATGCAGTCCTCACAGACAAGGTCTCCACAAACATGACAGACTTCCTTTGCAAGAACATTTGGATGATTGACACAGTCTCTACTCTGACTTGGACCGAGTACAGGACTTGCGCAGTATTCGCACCGATTCACCTTGTCCTGTTGGTCGACCTTAACGGGTCCACCACAGACGGGACAAAGGATTTGTTCTTGTACTACTTCAGTCATAGTCAGTCCTCCAGAATGAATCAGTTTCCCTCTTCCGCCGTTTTCTTCCACGTAGTCTTTGTTCTTCTAGATGTCTTACTTTTATCCGTTGATGTTCAATCGATGCTCGTCTAAATTCATCATCCCAAACACGAACTGAGGGTCGAAGCTTTGACTCCTTGACCTTTGGCTGGCGGCGAGCGTGAATGCTCTTGACACGAGCATTGTCCACAGATACGAAATCTGTCCCACTGATAATTTTAGCTGCTTCAACTGTGACAGCTATCAACCCAGCATAGAATAGAATCGGTACAATGATGATTGCTCCTAGTAACATGAGAACCCCTGCAATGATTGGGATTGCGATGATAATGATGACAATCAGGATTAGTGCTCCAACACAGTTGTCGCTCCCACCACCTCCAGATTTTCCAACACTCGCGAGGAGTTCAAGGGGTACTCTCCAAAGATGCTTCATCCCATTCGCGTAGGCACCCAGAAAGCTACTGTACATCTGTCCTACTCTTGAGAATCTGCTTCCTGCGGTAGAGAACAGCTGGTCAATAGGTATGACAAGAGAGGCTGTTGTGACAGCAGGGCGATATCGACCCTCGAAGCATTTCCTACAGAGGTATACAGCCGAGCCTTGCCACCTCTCATCAACAGGGGGTTCTTGGACGGTTAGGCATTGCCTACAGAAGTGATCTCCACAGACATTGCATGTGGTGGCTGCTAGATACTCTTCATGGTTTTTGCAGGGGACAAATACTCCACTAACACCAAGTACCACTCCACAATAATCACAATGTAAGGTGTTGTTATCTTCGACTTTGGATAGAGGTGTAGCACCACTGCAGTTTGAACAGAGGATGGCCATTCCCTCCTCTGTGACGACCTTACGAATGTCAAGTACCCGCTGCTCCTCCTCAGGTGTAAGAGCTGTTGTTCCATCTGGAGCAAGAATAGCAGGTTCTAGGGGTGAGGGCATCAGTCCCGCCCGAATCATTTTTGCTCTCGATAT
>JBHLOX010000119.1:0-8259 GCA_048940045.1 Promethearchaeota archaeon | reverse complement strand
AGTTGGCGGATAATGGGTGTTGATACCCTTCTAGTCATCAGATTCAATCCGATTGGTCCCGGAACTATGATACAGGTAAACCATGGAGCAGTTCCCATTTCAGCTCGCAACTACCACCTTCCTGAACATTGGAACCTCCTACTTGCTAACTTTAAGGCTGCAGTTGAGCTGGGTGCTCCTGCCATTAGATTCAATTATTCCGCTTATCATCCCTTGCGAATTACAAGATACGATCCTGTCGATGTGCGTTTGAGTGTTGTTTGCAAGACGCCACCATCATTGCCGTTTGATGTCTGGACAAATCCTGAAAAGCTGAAGCACTTCATTCGTGCAGAAGAGCCCAAAGTCGACCGACAATACGCAGGTATATACACTTGGTGGGCTGAGGGGAAGGGACCGATTGTATTCAAGAAGTTGTTACAGGATCAGGAGTTAGAGTTCTCGTGGGTCCATGGTGATGAGCCCGAAACTCTCGTCAATGTACGATTTGAGGAGGTCAATGAGCATACTCTAGTGACTCTCCATCACCACGGGTTTAGATCACCCGAGGCAGTCATTGGCTATGATATCGGTTGGTCAGGCATTCTAGCAGAACTCAAACTAGTCTGTGAATTAGGAGAGTCTGGAATCGAGAGAATTAGCGATTGGGGGTAGACATAGCTCTATCACATTGGGAATAATACTATTCCAGGGAAGAGAAACCACCACATTGAGAGAGCAGTGATCATAGGGATGAAGAAGTTGTCAGTCCAACCGATGCTCAGGAATTCCGCAGCGGTGGCACACACTGCAACTATGAGTATTTGGGGCAAGACATTGAGGATGATAGTATCAGGTGAAAACACCAACAGTGATGTGATGACTGACAATGTTGTGAAGATTAGAACGCCAACACTCCCCTCAAAGGATTTTTCTCTATACTTCCGTTTGATAAACCTTCCACCAAAAGGTCGACCAATTACCTCCCCAGCAGCATCACCCCAAGAAACAGCAAGGATTGAAGCAACGAAGATCTCAGGTCTTGAGAAGAAGACCAGAAATACTGTTGCAAAGGATGCAAGTCCCATGAAACCAGCCGCGAAAGTGTTGAGTCGAGATTCACCCTCACGACTACCAGCAACAAGTAGCTCCCAAATAAGTTCGCTTTTGTGAGCCCACGCATACATTAGAATGGTCAGGAAGATACCAACAGCAAATGCAGGTCCACTCAGATTTGAATAAGCGACAACTGTCATGGCAATCACTGAACCCATCATAATGTGTACAAGCTTCCGAGGTTTCCAGTTTGGCATTCCTGAGGCTGCCATGTAGTAGGCTATTGTGAGAACCATTGATGCAATCAGCCCTGTTGCTATCGCCATGTAGATATCAAGACGGGCTAATTCCCCAAAGATTAGATCCACCATCTTAGACGATATTATGTAGAATATGATAGTATTTCTTTATTGTTGTCCTGTTTATCGCCATTGCCTAAGTCCATGTCTGCATTCTTGCGACGCATTTTTCGAAATGAATTTACAATGAATCTTAGATAGACCACTTGAAACACGATAACAAAAATTCCTGTAATTATTCCTGCTAAAAGAACTGTGAGTGACTCAATCGGGAAATTTGATATTTTGGGGAGTATTTGCGATGTAGCGCCTATGATTAAGCAAAATAAACTGACGTGTAGATATAGTAACCAGCTTTGATTGGATTGGTCATTATGTTCTGATTCTGTAATAGCCATAATTCGTCCTAGTAGCTCTCCCTCTTATTCAATAAGAGAAATTCCATCAAAGCAATTAACTAACAAGATATCTTGGATGCGGCTTGTCTGGTTTGATTCTCTCCTCTATGAGAAGCCCCGACAAAGCCACGTCAATCATGGCGACTGATGGATAGACAAGGGGTGCATTTTTTGCCGGACCTATAAGAACAAAGTCTGCACCTAATGCTACAGGCATCAGGTTCGATCCAACCATTGCAGGTTTCTTTGCACTTCTTCCGAATTTAGGTACGAGACCTGCCCAGGTGCTGATTGCATTATGAGCTCCGTTTCCTACTGGATACCCATGCTTGTTCTTTAGGATCTGTTGTGTCTTGCAGGCGATCCCTAATGTTGGGAGATCCATCACGCCTGTGTCAATCATGATGTTAGATACACCAACTGACTGAGCCCTCTGAATGAGTTTGTCACCAATCTCTACACGCTTTAAACTGGATACTATTGATGCTGAGTTGAATGTAAGGAGGAGTGCATTTTTCAAACCGGTTTCTCGAACAACATCGAAGAGCTCGTCTTTGGTTTCAGGGGTAAGAGAGTTAATGATGACCCTATCGAGGAAACCAGCCTCCTTCGCGAATCTGATTCCAGCAGAATTGATTTCAAGAGAGTCTGAACCATCTATTAAAAGAGGAAACTCTGTTTTATCAACAAGGAACTGCAAATACTTCTCCATTGCCTCTCTTGTTGTGGCGACAACATCTAGCATCGTACCTAAACCAGTACGTTCTGTAATGTCGAATAGTTTACTGAGTAAATTCTCTGTTGCGCCTTTGTCTATCTCACCAGATTCAGTATTCTTTACTAACCGGTCTTTCGTATAGAAAATCGAGGGGATGAGTACAGTTGGGATTCTTCCTGGTAAACCCCCAATTCGAACGCCTGCTATCTCCAAAGTCATCTGTTCAGCTTTATACTCGAACATTATCTAGGACTCCTAATATTCTCAGCTGCAATCCTCTTTATCAATGCCACCTTGTTTCGATATCAGGGATGATTTCTCGACCAAACACGACCACTAGAGGATTCTTGTTTGATTAAGGAGAGTTCGTATTGAGTAAGTGAATTAATGCTCACTTCTGACATCGAGGGCAGAAATAGACTTGTCCTCCCCCATGTGCAATCTTTTCAATCGCCGCACCGCAAGCAGGACACTCTTTGTCTTTCATATTTGGACCCATGGCTGGGGTATATCGCCCAGGTTCACCGTACAGGTTCACCCAATTGTCCTTCCCTCCAGAGCAAATACGTGCATTAAGAACCTGTTTCATCGAATCATACACATCATGCTTTTCATCATCAGAAAGTGTCGATGTATTTCTCTTTGGATGGATTCCGGCTTTGTAGATAATTTCCTGAAACGCTGCATTGCTTAGTCCAACAACTACTGCAGTTTTCCCTACAATGGCAGCCTTGATGTTCTGACCTTTTGCATCTAGCAGCTCTGTGAATCGCTCAAAGGTGAAGTCGTGTTCTCCAACTGGAGAGGGCACATCAGAGAAATCACGTTTGATGACATAGAGATCCTTCACTTCTTGATCAGTGGCGGAATATACAAGGCCCATTCCAGTCTGTCTTATTGTAAGATATGCTCCATCAGTGAACTCTATCTTAAGGTGATACTTCTTTGGTAGGGTTTCCTCACTATTGTGATAGCGAATTTTCGCTCCATAGTCAGGACACAAGACCAGATTCATCTTCTTGTTCATCTGAATCCTGATTGTATTCCCTCTTTGTGTAATTTCCTTAACCTTGCATCCCACTAGTCTTTCATAGTCCTTGAGTTTCTTGTTCATGAAACCGATTTTCTGAAGTTTTCCAGAGTCTTGAATATCATATGATTTGATCTTCTTCTCTAGAAGTGTATCCGTCATCTGCTCAGCAAGAATCTGTGCCTCTGGAAGCTCAACGCTCACTAATCTCCACATCCCAAACGCGATGCCTTCTAATGGGTTTCGAAACTTAACAATTTACCTCTGTCGCGTTATAATCACCCTTCTCGACAACTACTATTTTCCAAATCGTCCAACCATCTCTTAACAAGGACAGAAAATTGTATCTTCTAGTCTATGACTTCTTCAGGATCTCTCAGTACTCCTGATTCAGATCCTCCAAGAGCTTCGACCATGCCTTGTTTCCTATATCTTCAGTAGAAACATACAAGTACGGAAGGGAAAGAAAGGAGATGTGGAGCATAGAAGCCCTGCACTCTTCTAGCCGACGGGTGAGAGCATCTGTGTTCCACACCTAGGATGTTATTTTTTGATGGGAAAGTATAGATCTAAGAGTAAATCTTCATCCGGTTTGTTCGGATTCACTGACTTC
Source organism: Promethearchaeota archaeon (assembly GCA_048940045.1). GTDB lineage: Archaea > Asgardarchaeota > Thorarchaeia > Thorarchaeales > Thorarchaeaceae > SMTZ1-45. Next base: position 4,166 of record JBHLOX010000119.1, on the reverse strand, counting down.
TCCAACCACTGATGGTTAGCCTTCTTGTACTCACTCGACTTAAACCACTCATCGAGCTTAGCCCAGCTCTCCAGCATACCATGCTCCTGCAAGTACGAAGATGCTGCTTCTTTTGTGAGGTTACATCTAGTCACTGCATAGAGACCCCCATCGAACTTCTTCTTAACAACTCCCTCCTCCAACTCTGTTTTGGGATTAATACGGATCCAGAATTCGTATCCATATTCCTCCTTCCCAGCTGATGGATTTGGATTGTTAAAGCCGAAGATTGGGTTCTTCTTGAGGTCCTTCAGTAAACCTCGCGGTTCTGCGAAAGCAACCATTTTCTTCCACGCATCGTCCTCCGGAGTTTTACTGATAGCTTGAACACTGGCTACGGTCATGGGTTCGAGTTGTACAATCTCTACTTGTAGTTCCTTCACCATTGCTTCATCACTTCTGGGGGAATAACGTTCAAGGATTCTCTTCTTCTCTTCCTCCTTACTAAGTCTGGATTTCCTGTATGTGTCTAGAATCACTCTCAGGACATGTTCACCATCCTTGGTAAGAGCATAGTGTCCATGGCTCACTCTTTCAATGAGCCGTTTATTCGAGAGCTTAGTGAGCTGGTTTGAGAGTGCAGTCTTTCGTATACCTGTCTTACTAAGCAGGTCAGCGAAATCCATGCTCCCTTCTGCAAGAATACTGAGAATCTTAATCCTCATTGGATGAGATACTGCAAGGAAGTAATCCGATACAGCCTCAGCTGAGATCGCAATCTCCATCGCCTTTTCTTCATCGCCTTGGTCATTCATCCTGAACGCGACACCCTTCTGAGCCTAGATGCAATGTTTTATAAATATTCCGAATCCTTATGAACAATATTCCTATTATTCGTGAACTTACATTTCATTCAATCGCACTAGGTTTCCTCCACCAAACGACTATGATGACTGCAATGATCAAGATTGCCGCACCTCCGCCTACAGCGACTATCAGACTATCATCGAGAATGCTCCCTGTTCCTTCCAATTCCTGGGAAAGAGCTTCACCAGCTGCCTCCCAAGCATCAGCAATAGCGAACAGATGTGAGGATATATCTTCTAACTCATTGGAGAACTCGCTAATCGCGCCATCCAAATCGTATGACACCTCAAAGCTACTTGCCATCTCAAAGAAGGTATTGTATAGCAGAGTATCTCGAGCTATGATATCGATTCCACTTGTGATGGACGCGTTATGGCTTAGAGCTTCCATGTGAGGTAGCGCGTCTGATGCCGCTTCAAGGAATGGTTGAAGATTCTTTGAAGGGAGGAGGTCTGGCAGGGAGTCTAATGAACTCCGAAATGCTAGATACTGCATCGTCATCATTGACTCAAGAGTGTGTCCAAGAAGACGAATTGCAGTGGGTTTGTCAACCTCTAGGTAGTATGTGCAGTAGTCCCGTATCGCCTCCAAGGTCATATCGAGAGCCATACCCCTGAATGCATCAGCTCCAGTTCCAAGATAGAAGAAGTTCTCAGATCCCTCGAAGTACGAAGTGCGGTTTCCAAGCAATCGCTGAGTGATGTATGATGCAAGTCGCTCCTCAAAGTCCTCAACAGGTCCGGTTCCATTCGCAACTCTGAATGTAACATAACCTGCACTTCCCCATGCATCATTAAGTTGATCATAAGACATGCTGTAGTTCCATCGACCATCGTCTGGGTACCCATAGTTCTCTCCGATAAGACCAACACCAGGATCATAGACCTGAACTCTCTGAGTTGTGTCATTGTAGCCTACGATAGTAATTGCATGCCCAACACCACCAGGTTGCATTGGTCCGACATAGTTTCGGATTATATCCCAGTCTTCAGGAGGGAGATAGTATGTATCAACAGAGATTGCTAGCGGATAACCATTATCAATGGAATCACGCACCACACTTAATGGGTAAAGCTGAGCAGAATCGGCATAATCTGTCATATCATAACCTAAAGATGTTAGCATCTGTTTTGCGTTCAATCCATAGTCGTTTGAGGAATCCAGATAGAACTGCATGTCTAAACCATATAGATCTGTGAAGAACTCAAACCATGAGATTTGTCGAACCATGACTCCAGGGAAGAAAGCCATGGCCTCATTAACACTGATTGAAACCATCGAAAAACCTACACCTGTAGCTGCGAGAATGTCATAGAGATTCAGATGAAGTCCCATGCTCTGAAGGACCATTGACAATGCAGATGGAAAACAGAATCCGTTGACCTCCTGCCAGACATAGGGGACATCAGTGATTTCTCCATTTGCAGAAACAATAGATCTTGAGATTGGGTCATCAGTGATGGTTTGCAGACCAACAGGCATTATTGTCATGGCTAATAGAACAATGAGAAGAAAAGCTGAGGATAGTTTAACGAGCCTCATGGGTCTAGCCAACCTCCATAGCATTCAATCTAATCATTCCAAACATGAGAATCACGAGACCTATGATCGGTGTGGGAATACTTGAAATTGTCAAAGCATAGCCAAAGAGTCCCTGATCTATCGCGATTATGACTCCCTGTATTATCGATACAATTACACAGATTATCATAACAAAAATGGTACCAATCTGATTAATGATGAACGCACCACTTGATGTGTCCTCATATGAAGGATTTAGAGCAGTGATTCCTACACCAACGAAGATTCCACCTAACACAATAGAATAGACAAATCCACAGACGATCAAGATGTCTGCCAGCGGAAAGCTGAGCAAGAGTCCTGAGAAGATGGCTGGGATGAGGGCATAGGGTATTCCAACAATCATATATGATAACACCCTCGCGACAATGAATTTAGGTACTCCATTTGGAACGCTTTTCAGAATCCAGAGCTGGTCACGACTATCGAAAAGCCCAACCCCTCCGAAAATGACACCTGAGAAAATGCCCAACATCATGCCAATCATTAGAGATGTCATGACTGGTACAAAAACAGGATCATCGACAATAGTAGCAAAGGGACCAAACCCAATCAGCAATGGTACTAGAATACCTAGAAACATTCCGTATGACACTTTTGCTATGTTCTGTAATTTACGTGCGTAATCCTTGAAGGATGTAACCACGATTGTTCCGAATCTCCCTCCGAATACTTTGCGGACGCCTCTGATGAAGAAATTCTCTGGTCCAGCTCGCGCAACCTTCTGACTCCCGGGACTTGCACCATATGCAAACAGGCGATCAGCACTCTTGAATCCTAGAAAGAGAACAACAACAGAAAAGATGCTCAATAGGAGCATATCAACAATGGGACTCACTGCAAACCAATACAGTTCCAAGTTCATGATGGAGGAGGGTCTGAGAGACCCATTGTACATAGCTATCCAGGTTAAGATATCAGCTGACCAAGTTGAAGGAAGTATCATAGATACATCTAGATTAAGAATTGAAACAATACTATTCATCCAATACATCGATCCCATTGCTGGTAGCGCAACAAGAGGTGCAAGTGCCCAACTCAATGCTTTCCCAATGTCATCCCCGCGAGGAGATGAACCAATCTTGGCATGAATTGCTGTACTGAATACTGTTGAGAGCCAAATAGTAACTATGGCAAACAAGAAGATTACTGAATACATTAGCAATTGCCCGGGAATAGACACATTGTAAGCATAGACAAATGGCGCGACTGCGATAGGTCCTAGGGCTAATACAAAAATGCCATAGACAGGAATTCTTCCAACAAATGTACCAAAGAGTAGGTCTCTCGTCTTCACATTGTTGCTGAAAAGTATCTCCCATTGTCCAATCTTGACATTTTCAAGACTATTCGAAATTGGAACAATGAGTATAAAAATCCAGAGGACCATCATGATTGTCCGAAGTAGTCCTGGGAAGGATGTAGCTAGCAGGATATCGAAATATCCGCCGACTCGTTGGAAGAAATATCCTAGTATACTTGGAATGACGAAGAGTCCGAACACCAAAGCAATACCTATTACTAGCGGATACAGAATCTTCCGATTTTTGTGGAGTTTTGCTGTTCGTACAAGGAACTCAGCCTTCGCAATCGCCCACCATACCCTGACCAAATCACTGCCTCCAGCTTAGGAGGGTCTCGCGATCAATCTCCCCACCAACTATCTTAAGGTACGCATCCTCGAGATCATTTCCACCTGTCTGTTCAATAATCTCATTTGGTGAGCCAAGTGTAGTGAG
>JBHLOX010000118.1:0-8270 GCA_048940045.1 Promethearchaeota archaeon | reverse complement strand
AACTGTGACTTAAAGGACATTTTACGCATGTCACCAGCAAAGAAGTTGACCTCAACCTTTTCATCTTGTGCTCTTTGTTTTGCCACGTCAATCAGTGACTGTGCAATGTCAAAGGCTGTGACCTTTAGACCTTGCTTTGCAAATTCAATAGAGTGGTCACCAGCACCGCAGGCTATATCGAGAATATAAGCACCTTTCTTGAGACCAAGTGTTTCCATTGTGAATTCAACAAGAAGCTTGTCGAACTGCTCTATTCCCTGAAGCGCTCTACGATGCCGGACTCTGAAAATCTCAGCCCAGAACTCGTCCCAGCCAAGCTCTACCTTTTCCATTCGTCACACTTCCATTTGATGCGGTGAATGGACCCGAATATGAAGATTTTCATATTGAAAATTGATGAAAAATGAAAAAATGGAGAGGATCCGCACCTGTTTTCTCCGCCGGGAGGGACGCAGACTCAGTAACAGGAAACTCGAAATGAGCATAATCTGCGAATCCGTTCTCCATTTGAAATGGAGGGTAGTTCTCTAAAAAACCTTTAGGTTATGCGTAAATTTGAAACATTTAGGAATTTTCGGTATTCCTTTCTATTTTTCGAATTATCTATTGTGAAGTGCCTTTTATAGGTGCAAAAGCTCAAAATTCAAGCAATTTTCAGATAAACAAGGCGAATTTTTGACTTGGATTGGACCCAGGAAGAAGTGTTTTGGATTTCTTGACTAATACTGTTTGACCCGATGAGTCCAAGCCACCACATAGAGTAAGTGTTGTAAAACTAGATGAATTTGACTATGCATGTACTAGCTAGTCAAGAAGGAGTTGGTAGCTCCGCCAGGATTTGAACCTAGGTCCGGTGGGCCAGAACCACCGATGCTGGACCACTACACCACGGAGCTATGCGTGCCTCGGGATTTGCTAGCGGCGTTTTTCATCTTTTCGGTTCTTACTACAAAGAAGGTCTAAATACCTACTTTGAAAATCAATGCATCACGTAGAACACGTTGGAACATCCTCAGAAGGTTCTTCCCCTCTGTAGCAATCGTGTTGTATACAGGATGTCCTTCCAAATCAAGCATCCGTACCATGTAATCGATAGGCAAGGCATTGGGGAGGTCTCTCTTGTTAAGAGCAACGATGATGGGGAGCGTTGCCATTCGGTCTGTGCCAAGTGCGATCCTCAGCTCCTGTATTGATGCCAGATTCTCATTCATCTGTTCTGGAGTCGAGTCAGCCATGAAGATGATGCCATCACAGTCTCGCAAGACTTTGATCCGTTGACTGGCGTGTCGTCGTTGCCCTGCAACAGTGAATACATCAAACACAACTCCTTCACTTGCACTGACAGGAACGAAATCAAAGAAAGTAGTGCGACCAAGCTCATCATGAATCTCAACGATTTTACCCTTTGCCAATGACCGAACATTGGCAAATAGCCATCTTAATGCAGTTGTCTTTCCAGAAAGGGAGGGACCATAGAACACTATTTTGATGTGAACACGACCTTGCTCATCACGCTTTAGAACGTGGCCAGGAACTATCTCAGCAGCGCTTTGTGGTTTGATACGCGCCCTTCGAGCGTGTTCTGCAGTTGCTTCTGGATCAAAACTAAAATCCTCGCTGGTAGCAACCAAGGTTCCCATTGGAGCTGGTGTTGGTTCGGTGACTTCGGGTTCCTCAGCCATTATTCCAGGGGACTCTCTGAACTCCACTGAGCGTCCTTCTTCCTCTTCCGGCTTTTTTGAACGCCGCGTCAACCTGCGAAACACAGACAAACGCCTCTCCAGAATTTAGGATGTCTATACCAGTCTTAAATCTTGGGGGAACAATATCCGCAGTAGTCTTTATCAACAGGAAACCATTCGGATGACTCGCTATGACGAATTTAATCGACCCAGATTTCATCTCACAGCACTGGCCGACATTGAGTGATATGACATATCTAAACAATGCTTCGACAGGAATTCCACCAATCAACACATTCAATGCAATGAAGTTATATCTGGACAACAGGGCTGCAGCCATTGGCAAATTCGAAGACACACTTGAAGAGCTCAAGAAGGTCCGTCAACACCTTGCCCAACTTCTTGGTGGCGACTATAGTCAATATGCATTTGTATCCAGCACAAGTGCAGGTATCAACTCAATCGCACATAGTGTAGAGTACCCAACGGAATCGAATGTCGTTGTTTGCGATTTAGAGTTCCCAGCTAACTATGTCCCATGGCAGAATGCAAGCAAGATGTATGGATTTGAACTCCGAGTTGCGAAGTCCAAAGATGGAGCAATTTCACTCGACTCATTCAGTGATCAAGTGGATGAAAACACCAAGGTGCTAGCAGTCAGTCAAATCCAGTTTGGTTCAGGATTCAGAGTAGACCTGACTAAGCTTTCTAAACTTGCACATGATAATTCTGCAATCCTAGTAGTAGACATCATTCAGGCTGCGGGATGTTTCAATACTGACTTGAAGAAACTGGGTGTAGATTTTGCCACTGGACAAGCAGCGAAATGGCTGCTTGGACCAATTGGAGCGGGGTATATCTATGTTAATCAATCAGTGATGGATAATCTTAGTCCTCGCTTCATTGGTTGGTGGGGAGTTGAAAACCTCATGGAGTTTGAGTACTCTGACCGGACACCACTTCCAGACGCTCGAAAATTCCAAGTTGGGTCCCCAGCGATGGTGGCTTACGTTGGGTTATTGGAGTCATTGAAGACACTACTCCAAATTCCGGGGAAAACTAGAGAGAATACAGCAATGGACAATGCAGACTACCTCAGGAAGAGATTGTTGGAGAGTGAGGTCCCATTCTATGATTTTGGCCAAGATCATAACTCAGCGATTATATCTTGCAAACCACAGGATGTTGAGGAGTTACACAAAGAGCTGATAGAAAAGAGGATTCATTGTTCTGTCCGAAATGGAAGACTTAGAATTTCACCACACTTCTATAACAACCATGAGGAGATTGACAGGATTGTTGACAATCTGAGGTGACTAAATGCTTGATCAGATTGCTGACTCGATTTATTTCATCATGAGCCGTTCGTTTGACTCAAACATATCCTTCATCAAATCTGGAGACCATGAGATTCTAGTGGACACGGGGACAGGTCTCTATGCATCATCACTCGATAAAGATTTGCAGACACAGGGGTCTTCACTTGATTCAATCACTGATATCGTGCTCACTCATTGTCACATTGACCACATAGGGGGCGTCATCCCAATCTTGGAAAGAGCTTCACCCAAGCTATATCTTCACAAAGCTGAGGCTGAACCAATCAACACTGGCGATATGAGTCATACCCTTGGTGACACATTCGGAGCTGACCTACCACCGTTGAAGATTGATGTGTTGCTTGAAGAGGGGGATATAATCGATTTTGGAGAAGTGAAACTCGACGTCTTCCATACGCCTGGACACTCCGAAGGAAGTATTGTGATGGAGATTGAGGGAACAGGAATCCTCATCACTGGTGACACACTGTTTCCAGGGGGAAGCTTTGGAAGAGTTGATTTTCCCACTGGTAGTGCAACGAAGCTGGTGGAGTCGCTCAGACGAATTTCAGAGATGAACTTTGAGATTGGTCTTCCTGGACATATGAACGCTATCAAGTTCAACGCAAAGCGTTCAGCACTCATGTCATATCAGATGGCAAAGAACTGGTTCGGTGCATAGAGCGAATAATGACCCAAAAACACACGTTGTAATACTGGGATAATGTAAGGTATTCTACTAGGCAAAGAATATATGAGATAAATTGATTGAGCGTGAGTGCCGATGCTGGCCACATCAGTGTAAAAGCCGTCGGCGAATATACTCAGAACGGACTTCAAGCCTTACAAAAGGTGCGAGGGAAACAACAAAGAGGAAATAATCCATCGGTGGGTGTGGAATACTTGGCTGACTCTTCTCGAGATTTGGAGGAACTCCTAAAAGAGTTCAAGCCCGAGAAGAAGGCTAGGTTTCAAGCTTTTGACAAGGTCATCAATGCACTTAACACACCCAGCCAGTCACTATTTGTCACAGACAACGACAATGAAGTTGACACCTTCCAGAGAGACATCAACCAATATCTTGTGTCCACAGGCAAGATGGATGAGGGTGGAGAGCTTCCTTATCACATGGTACGAATTGGGTATGATGGAGACATGCTGGATGATATGTTCAGACTGATTGTTTCCGATGAGTCAGATAACTTCGACCCAGCCGCAATGGATGTGAGCATGCTCTATTCCAAACAAGCAATCTTCCAACACCTCTATCAGTCGATAACGAAAGACAAGTTCATTATATTCCATATTACTGAGTTCCCCTTAGCCTATTATTTCGAAACCGCTGTTGTCGTTGATGTAGAAGATCTCTCAGATGTCATGGACCCTTCAGTCCATGATGACACAATTATCCGATATCTAAATGACCTCCGTGAGCAGGGAACGGAAGAACACAGAAAGATGTATAGCTTCTTCTATAGAATCAGCACATCATTGCTGATGGAACTCTCTAATGTTTTCCTTGTTGTCCCCACTGCGGGTATGAACCGCCATTTATGTGTCACTAGTTGGCGAACGCAGACTCTTCTTCTTGGATTCAGTCCACTCACATGGTCCTCTGGGAGCTTCAGAGTGTTCGACCTGAGTGGTAGAGATATTGATGCAAGATGGGCATACCCGGCACCACCATCCGACGATCCAAGAGTCAAACAATATACGCGTATTGTACCACTGGAGTAGTTGATTTTATTCATAGTTGATGTGAAAAATAGGTAAAATACTAAATGTATATACATGTATATATCCATCGTTGAATGTATAAAGAATATTTAATACTCGACCAAACTGGAATGGACGTGGCTGACACCTTGACGACGCAACAGAATGCGGCAAAGACAGCAAAGGCATTCGTACCCGGACATGTCACGGGGATCTTTCGTATCTTCGATGGGTATGATGATCCTCTTCGTTGCGGTTCCACGGGTGCCGGATTCTCAGTGACCATCGGAACAGTCACTTCTGTGTCTGTGGTGGATCACCCAACACTAGAAATAACAACGAACTACAACAAGCAACGTGTAGATGCAAAAGTCACAAAGTCGGTGATACAGAGATTGACTAAAGAATATGAGAGGACACTCAAAGTTCATGTGGAGCATGATTCCTCTCTTCTTTCTGGAGCTGGTTTTGGTGCCTCTGGTGCTGGTGCTTTGGGAACCGCACTTGCTCTCAGCCATCTTCTCGATCCTGGTATTGATTATGAAAAGGCCGCAGAGTTTGCACATATTGCAGAAATAGAGAATCACACAGGTCTTGGTGATGTTCTTGCACAAACTTTTGGTGGAATTGAAGTCAGAGTGAAAGCAGGTGGGCCTGGAATTGGAGAGGTTACGAACATCCTCTATCTAGATACACTGAGGGCTGTTCTTGCTGGATCTCCAGGACTCAAAACTGCAGATGTTCTTACAAATCCAGAAACTCGTGAGCAAATCAACTCAATAGGGGACCACCTTGTGGAGAGAATCATTGCGGATCCAACGGTAGAAACCTTTGTGGAATGTTCAAGAGCGTTTTCCGATGAGATTGGTTTGAAAACTCAAAGAGTAGAAGAGGCACTTAATGAACTTGAAAGAGCAGGACTCGTTGATTCTAGCATGGTGATGTTGGGCGATTCTGTGTTCTGTCTTTGCGAAGAAACTGACGCTTATGTCGCGCAGAGAATCCTATCTAAGTATTGGGATTTTGAACAGGTATCAGTAAGCGAAATTGCCGCAGGTGGCGGGAGGTTACTCGCATGACGAAGATTGAGATTCCTCCTGATCATCCTCGACGAGTTTCCTTGGAAATTCGGGAAGCAATTATCGAGGGGCACGAAACACACGTTGTTGCAACTGCTGGACTGTTAGCTCATGGACGAGGTGAGGCTTTCGACTATCTAATAGGCGAGAGGACAAACGAGCTTGCTGAGCAAGCTATTCGAGCTGCAGTGGCAGCAATGCTTACGGCCAAGCATCCAGTCATTAGTGTCAATGGGAACATCTGTTCACTTGTTCCAAATCACCTAGTGGAGCTATCTGAGATCTGTGGTGCACCTTTGGAAATCAATTTGTTCTATTATAGAAAAGAACGTGAAGATGCAATTAAGGATGCTCTCTTTGCAGTAGGTGCAAAAGAAGTACTTGGCACACATGATCGCCCATCTACAATAATACCTGAGTTGAGCAGCAATCGTCGGAAAGTGGATCCAGATGGAATTGGAGCTGGTGATGTTATTCTAGTTCCATTAGAAGATGGTGATAGGACCGAGGCACTGAAAGCTATTGGCAAGTTCGTCATTACTATTGATTTGAATCCAATGAGTAGGACTGCGGTCTATTCAGATATCACAATTGTTGACAATGTAATTAGAGCTCTTCCACTAATGGTAGAGTTGGCTAGAGAGATGAAGGAATTTCCCGAGGAAGAACTCCATCGGATTGTGGAGAGTTTTGACAACACTGAGAATCTTGCCACGTCAGTACACATAATAATAGAAAATCTCGAGGCGAGCGCCAAGGATATTGGTAAAATAAGGGGAAAAATGAACACCGGAGCGAATAAGTGATGAAAATAGTTGTTGTGGGGTCAGGAGCAATTGGAAGTCTATACGGTGCGTTCCTGAGTCGACTTGAAGATACAGAAGTAATTCTGGTAGGTAGGAACCCTCATGTTTCTGCAATCCAATCAAAGGGGCTTAAGATAAAGGGCATTTTGGGAAACCACGTCTTCAAGCTAAAAGCAATGAAATTCGCTTCTAAAATTGATACAGCAGATCTTGTCATTGTTACAACAAAGACGTATGATACACTCGTTGCTGCTAAAAGTGCAAAACATCTGGTTGATGGTGGAGCTTCGGTACTCCTGATTCAAAATGGACTTGGTACTGAGGAGATGGTTGCCAAGGCTCTCAAAACGACCAAAGTTCTCAGGGCGACGACCTGTATGGGCGCACTTAGAACTTCACCCGGTGTTGTAACAGCCACAGGTTGTGGGCTTACGGAGATTGGCTCAAGATATCCTGAAAATAAGGAGCTGGTAGAGAAACTCACCGAGATGATGAAAGAAGTGGGTTTCGATGTTCGGTCAAGTGACAACATAGAGGGAGTCGTTTGGACAAAGACTCTCGTTAATTGTGGTATCAATCCAGTAGGTGCTCTCACTGGTTTAACTAACGGTGAGGTCTACAATAACAAAGCTCTCCGTAGTCTGATTGTCAGACTAGTAGAAGAAGCAGTGCAGGTTGTTGAGGCGCTGGGGGTTAAGCTCACAACAGAGGACCCAGTCAGATATGCACTCGGAACAGCAAAAGCAACTGGTGACAACATTAACTCGATGCTTCAAGACCTTCAGGCGGGGAAGAGAACCGAGATTGATGCGATAACTGGAGAAGTCATCAGGCTGGCAAAAGAACACGGCATTGAAACACCATCCAGCGAAGCAGTCTATGCTCTTGTGAAAGCACTTGAATCCAAATATATTGAAGAGGGCAAGAAGCTGTCCAAAGTAGATATTCTTGCAGCAGATGATCTTGTTGAAGCAATTACTGGGTGATTGTTTTGGTCGAGCACACTTCCAAGCTCATCAAAGGATCTCTAAGCAATCTACTTGATGGAAAAACAATAGCTCTTGGCATTACTGGTAGTGTAGGTGCAGTAGAGTGTGTTTACTTGGCCCGAAGACTGATGCGTCATGGTGCTGAGGTTGAAACAGTGATGAGTCGAATGGCTCAAACCATTATCCACCCCTATCTAATGGAGTGGGCAACAGGCAATCCTGTCGTGACAGAACTCACGGGTCAAATTGAGCATGTATCACTTGCAGGTAAGCATGAGGGTCATGTTGATTTACTTCTCATTGCGCCTTCAACAGCGAATACAATCGGCAAGATTGCTAATGGCATAGATGACACACCAGTTACCACTACAGCATCATCAGCCATAGGTGCAGGAATTCCAGTCATTATCGTCCCAGCCATGCATGAATCGATGTACGATCATCCTGCAGTAATTGAGAACATTGAGAAATTGAAGAGCATGGGTATCACAGTTGTTTCACCCCGGTTGGAAGAAGCAAAAGCAAAGATTCCAGACGTCACAACAATCGTCGACCATGTTCTCACAATTCTAGGCCCAAAGGACCTTGAGGGAAAACACTTCGTTGTGACAGCTGGTCCTACAAGAGGGTGGATAGATCGAGTGCGATTCATTTCAAACCCATCAACAGGCAAAATGGG
>JBHLOX010000015.1:0-32508 GCA_048940045.1 Promethearchaeota archaeon | reverse complement strand
TTTTCCTGCGAGATGGATTAATGCAAAAGCATCACCGCCACACCCAGTACTGAATGGCTCAACTATGTCAAGTACAGCAGCGGCAGCGATTGCAGCATCAATGGCATTTCCTCCCCTCCGAATGATTTCTAAACCCGCCTGAGTAGCAAGAGGTTGGGAAGTAGCCACCATGCCATCACGTGCAATGACATCAGAACGACCAGTTGTTCCACTCCGATACAAATTCATACACTTCCTTCAAGTTCAGTCTTTTTCTAGAGGATAGTCATGGATTCTCCATTCTTTCAATCCATCTAGGCTGACTGCAATGTTGTCAACACCTCGACGCTTTAGAATGCTTGCTGCGGTTGTACTCCTATGACCTCCAGGGCATATTGTTACCACTGGTACATTAGGAACAAAGTCTAATGTAGCCTCCTCTAATTCTGTGAGTGGAGATGATAAGGAATCCTCAAATCGTTCTATATCGAATTCATGGGGTTCTCGAACATCAATCACTTGAACTTCACGTCTCGTTTGTCTTGCGCCAAAGTCACCGAAAGATAGTTCCTCGATTGTATCAATTTCACGTCCACTAGTCTTCCATTGTTCCAGACCATTCTTCAGATATCCTACAATGTTGTCATATCCGATACGATAAAGCATAGCTGAAGCTAAAGGCAAATCATCCTGATCATTTCGTAGAATGATCGAGAAACTTTGTTCAGGTCTTAAAGCCAATCCAGCCAACCGACCCATATTCGTTATGCTTAAGCTGATAGATCCAGGGATATGCCGCTCAAGAAACTCTGCTGAAGGTCGTGTGTCAATTGCACGATGACCATCATCTTTCAATAGCTTGCTAAGCTCTTCAGTGTCAAGCTCTATAGGTGGAGGAAGTTCAGCGATGATAGGCGGTCCAGCTGTATTCAATTTTTCACAATGCTTGAAGTAGGATGCAAGAGTGAGTCGTTGGTGAACCTTAGAATCCACAAAATCATCTTCACTCATTCTTAGCCAGACATTGTTTGCTCTCTCATAGCCGATTGTTGAAAACTCTCTCTTTCCGATATCTCCACCACAGACAGACCCAGCTCCATGACCAGGATAGATGACAACCCCATCATTCAGTCTAAGAAGTGTTTCATGGAGACTTATGTAGAGCTTTCGTGACATCTCTTCATGTTTCTTTATGTCAACTAAATCTGTTCGACCAACCTCATTCACGAACAATGTATCACCGGTAAATGCAACAATTGGGTCAGGTCCCACAGATCGGTCCGAAACAACATAGCACATACTGTCATCTGTATGACCCGGAGTGTGAAGGCATCTGACACTCATATTCCCAATTATGAAAGTCTCACCATCATCCAGACTATTATCGCCATAGCGAAAATCAGTCTGATTTGAATGTCCTATTAGAGCCTCCGGAACCATGGCCTTTAGTTCAAGGGACCCTACTACATAATCCTCATTTCTATGAGTTTCAAATATGTGGGTGATTTCCACATCATCTTCTTCAGCAAGATGCTTGTAGATAGAGGCGTCCCTACGAGGATCAACAACCATAGCCTCGCCTCCTGAACTGACAAAATACGAGAGTGCGGCTAACCCTTCAGATTTTATCCTATGTATCCTCATCTCAGAGCTCACTTTTTTCACTTTAAGAAAAACGGTCTTTTAAGAAATGAGGTGTCGATACTAGAAAACCTTGTAGGCAAAGATTAAACTGCAGCATATCAATAAGGATTCAGTATGGACGAACACTGTGACCCCATGAAAACCGAAGAAGGAATAATCGTCGACACTTCACTTGATGTTCTGAGAAAAGCAGCAACAAAGGTCCTCTATGAGTATACAGAAACCATCTTGGATATGGATGGAGAGCCCCGTCCAGCAGATAGTGAGATACAAACTGGCGATACTGTGTTATTTAAAGAAAAGATTCAAACATGTCCTGCACTAATAATCGCTGTGAGAATAATCAGAAACTTTTGGTACCTCAACGCCACCTCTGAAACACCGAAGGGAGGGTATCCTTCTGGAAGGGATGCAATGAAAGCTGCTCAGATGGATGAGCAGAATCTCCGAATCCTAGAGAGATTTCTTATTGATGCAGCAGGAGCGGATCATGTAAAAGAAGCTCGCAACTGGAAACCAGACCTGAAGGGTGAAGCGGTAGATGTACTAGGTCTAATTAACAGTGCTACAAAGAGATTGTCATGAGGGGTTCGTCAGTTTTATAAAACACCCTAATTTCAGAATCTACTAGGCGACAGAATATTGGAGAAGGCGCGTCAGAAACTCAAATGGGACCAGTGGCCAGAGTATGGGAAGACCGGTTTTTTCATCTTGCTTGTAGCCGGAGCTACATTTGGAGGTTACGGGGTGTTCATGATTGCAATGGGAACCCCATCGCCTCTTGTTGTGGTAACTAGCGAATCCATGGTACCCACCTTCGAGATAGGTCACCTTCTTGTATTGCAGGCACAAGCTCCTGAAGATATCATCGTAGGAGATATTGTGGTATATAAGGCAACATGGCACACTCAGGCTCCTGTGGTTCATCGAGTTATTCAGGTGGAGTATGTTGACGGAGAATATAGATACTATACACAGGGGGATGCAAATAGTATACCGGACCAAGGATATCGAACCTATGATGATATCATAGGAGTAGTGGTGTTTGCAATCCCATGGATTGGGAATATCACACTATTCCTACAGACGCCAGGCGTCCTACCCATTATTCTTGTTCTGTTAATCATCTTGATAATGCTACCCGAAGTCTATCGAAAAGAGGATGATGATGAAGAGAGTGGAAAAGGGCAGGAATCAATCTCAGATACCCCATAGTAAAATGTAATATTCCGCACTGTGAAAAGTCCAAGCTATAATGAATCTCATGTACAGTAGGAAAACAATACTTCTTGTAGTAGAATTGGATTTCGATGGTTTTGGATGTTTGTGGATAGAGTGTGCGAACATCCTATTCAAACAGACTATCCACGAGCCCTGTGAAGGATTCAGCATATCCATGCGGTAGAATTCCATCACTCGTTTCGCGAACAAACTGAGTTGCAGTTTCCTGATCGAACCGAAGCGTGAGCATTACATCCCCGATTTCTTCTGAGAGTGCCTCAAACTTAACTCCTTTTGTTAAAACCGGTATTGCAATAATTGCGGCTTTGACAGCATCAGCGTCAAGAACTTTCTTGAGTCGTTTTGCTGAATAGAAGGCGGAAACTCCTCCACTTCGATTCCAGTCCTTCACATTGGGTAGGTCAATTCCAACGTATTGTGTGATGCCATCTTTAGTTAGCTCGATAATAGCCGCCTGCTGCTTCTGAGTTCCAGCTCCTGAAACCTGCAATTCAACTTCAATGCCAAAGGGTTTTGCAGCTAAGGCTAGTGCATCAATTATAGCGTCTAAAACAACCGTAGCAGTCAGCTTGATGACATAATCCTCCTGCGGTGCGACTTCCACCTCTTCCTTCTCATGTAAGATCTCATCCATCCGAGAAATCAGGAACCTGATTGCCTCACGAGGAACTCCCTCACTCTCTGAAAAAGCTGCATCTATGTCTTGGTCACTATAAGGGAATATGGTATTCGGTGGCGATTCGATGTTTTGTTGCACCCAATAGTTGGTCATTGTTTCTTCAGCAAAGATGGCAAGGTCTTCCCTAGTGAATGGTTTGAGATGGACAGGGCTCTCCATCCTTGATTTTGTAGGGCCATCTGCAATCGCGTATATCCTGTCCCAAATATCTGTCAAGCAGGATGCTATTATGACCACATTCTTTGTTTCATTATAAAGCCGTTTCAGGATTTCTAGGAAATAGCGTTCAGCCTCTTCTCCGTAGGCGTTGTATGGGCCTTCCATCTCGTCTACAAATAGAACAATGGGTTTCTCTGAACCCTCTGTCAGAATCTTGAGCATAGCCAATGTGACATCATCCTCCTCAAGGATGGTCCGAATCCCTAGGCGCTCAAGCTCCTGTTCATTGAGTGCGTCACCCAACAACCATCTTCGTGCAAGGTCCCTTATGCCAGGATCCAGTCGGTATCGTAGCAGTGCTTTGACAGAGTCTGACGATATGCCAGGATAATCAACGAGGAGCCGTTCCATGGCATAGGTATAGTCGTAGAGATCATGCGTGACACCTTTTTCTCCACCAAACTTGGTAATGAGCATGTCAACAGCCTCTTCGAAAAGTTGGTCACCTGCTTCGTCAACTAGGCAGGTATGAAGGTGTAGTGGGATACGGACTGGAGATGGTGGGGAAGGGATATACACAACGAGGAACTCCCCCGCTGCAAATAGATCCTCCTTTTCTTTCATCACCCAATATAGATGCGTCTTTCCCATTCCTGCCGCACCAAGAATGGGCTGGAACCTGGGAGTGTGATCCTTCATTGTGAACCGCGCTACACGAAGGATAGCTCGGTCGGCATCCTGATGAGGTCCAGGAATATCAATATCATCAGGTGTATCCCCTCTTGAAACATATCTCTTCAAGGGTGGGTCTTCTCTAAGAACTTCTAGATATAGCTGAGTATCAAAATCGTCAGGTATGTCACTGGGGGGAGTAATTTTAACTACCTCCTCACGCAGATTCTCATTCACTGGGAAATGTTATGAATGTACCGAAGAGAAGAACATTTTCTATTTGGAACCACTGAAGGTCCTGTTGGGATATCTTTCAATGAACTCTTTTCTCAGAATGTCCATTATCAGGAGACCCTTGTGTGCTCCATCCATGTATTCCGTTTCACGGAGAAGGCCAACCTGTTTGAATCCAATCTTCTCATAGACGTGAATAGACTCTTCATTGTCCTCCATTGTGTCAAGATAGATGCTATTAAGACCTAGAATATGAAAGCCTACACCAAGTAGCACGAGTAGTGCATCAGTCCCGTAACCTTTCCCTCTGTTCTCAGGATTATGGATTGAAATCCCAACCTCCGCGCGATTATGTGGTAGCATGATGTCGACAATACTCGCAATGCCTAGGAACTCTCCTGTTTCTTTTTCCTCAACCGCCAGCATGAGATGACCATCTTTCCATGGACTCCACTTAGACACTTTTTTCAACCATTGCTCCATGTACTCTCTAGATCTCGCAATTGGAGGTCCAAGGAACCTTCTCAGTTCGAGCGTGTTGTGGAATCTCAGTATGTCATCAAGATCTGACATCTCTAGCGCACGAAGACGGACAAGCTCTCCGGTGTACATGTACTTACCATTGTTATTCACTCTGATAAAGCTGATTCAAGAAATCCGGAATCCTTAACATTCACTAAACTATCAATCGCTGTTTAACTCATGAGGTGAAATCTGAATGTCAAGTGCATCATTGAAAACACCAATTGGAATTCTGCGATTACTTGTCATCCTAGTAATCCTAGCCCTAATAGTTCTGCTTCAAGTCTTTAGAGGAATATGGTCACCAGGTCCAAACTGGACTGCTCTGACAGGATCTGCGTTTGTAGTACTTCTCGCATTTGTGAATTTCCTAGACATGAGAGCTGATGCTGATTGGTCTAGATTCACATTACTCATGTTCGTTGCGATGTTTGTTTGTTTCATTGCGGACTTGCTATTAGCTGGAGTGTTTTACATTATCCCTGGAGAGAGCCTCATCAATGGAGTTCTCTTCTTCATGATGGGACATGTATTCTACATATCTGCACTAAGAGACCGCTCATCGCTATTTCTACGAAGTGAGTCTCCAAGACTCATCACAAGGAATCTAATAATCTGGATTGTGGGTATGGCAGTGACCTTTATGCTAGTCTTCTTCACATTGTACACTCCAGCAGATATGATCATCAGTATTGGGTTCTTTGCTTATGGGATATTCCTAGTTTCATCACTTGTGTTCAGTATCACAAAGTGGTTTGATGATTTCCCGCAACTCTTCAGCATTTGCCTAATCGTAGGATTTCTGTTATTCTTCGTATCAGACTACATCCTTGGATACAAGATACTGATCGATTCGGGTATCCTGAGCGGTATCGACGCGGTCGGTATAACATACCTCCTAGGTCAAATGATAATTCATCTTTCACCCATATTTGGAAGTGAGGCGTGAGTATTTACAATGGAGAAACAGCATTCACTAACAAACTTGACTTGACTTCATTACATGAGTTCATCCCTGAATTCCTGTTGATGACGAAGTTTTTCTAGTTTCGCGTGTAAACCAAGTTGGAGTAGGACATCGTGGTTGAGTATCGGATGAAGATGGAAGCATTAGCCTGTCCAAATTGTGGAGAGAGAAATCTAAAGGGTCCATTCAAGCTATATGACGCTACTTTGCAGATTGATTGGAAGTCCTACTTGAAACCTGTTGCATTGGTCTGTATGGATTGTGGGTATACGATGTTCTTCACAGAGAAGAACGAGAGAAAGAAGATTCAACAAGAAGGGAATACAAGTTGAGTGAGGAAAATCTCGCTAGAGATCCCGAGAGATGTTCAAATTGTGGGTCAAACAGAATAACAGGTCCATACACGATCAATAAAGGGAGAATATTCTTTGGCTTCTACACATCTGTAGGTCGAGAAGTATACATTTGCTCAGATTGTTTCTATACAATGTATTTTGTAAATCGTAAAGATGTCGAAAAAGCACAAAGAGAAATTGAGAAACATCAGCATCTTTACGAATGATTTTTGCCACTGATAGAATACTTAAATTCACTATTGTGAATTGTTTTGCTATTCATGGCTCTATAGTGTGAGTGGTAGATATGCCTGATGTGCGAAAAATAAAAACCGTTTTCAGAAGCAAGCCAACGATTGAAGGAGCGGGCGTCCGACTGAAGCGAGTCTTTGGATACCATGAAACTGAACTCATGGATCCCTTCTTGTTATTGGATCACTTTGGCTCAGACAATCCGGATGACTATATGAAGGGTTTTCCGTGGCACCCCCATAGAGGCATCGAAACAATCACGTATATGATCGAGGGTAAGGTAGAACACGAGGATAGCCTAGGTAACGCCGGTACCATTGAAACAGGTGATGTCCAGTGGATGACTGCTGGAAGTGGGATAATCCATCAAGAGATGCCGCACAATTCAGATGGCATGATGATGGGATTCCAACTTTGGGCAAACCTTCCGAGTTCAAACAAGATGATGCACCCCCGATACCAGGATGTCAAAGATTCGGAGATACCCGTGGTCGAAACCGAGAGTGGTGCTCTGGTCAGAATCATCTGCGGAAAACTGGATGGTACGTGCGGGCCTGTAACTGAAATAGTTACAGATCCAGCTTATATGGATGTCACAGTACCAGCTGGAAAAGAATTCACTCATACTGTGCAAAAGGGTCATACAGTATTTGCATACTTGTTTGAAGGTGAGGGGTATTTCGATGAGAAAAAGGAGAGCCTCATTGAATCAGAACACCTTGTTTTGTTTGAAGATGGAGAGCAAATAGTTGCTAAAGCGGGAGATAAGCAGCTCCGGTTCCTATTAGTTTCAGGAGAGCCTATTGGTGAACCAATTGCATGGTATGGACCTATTGTTATGAACAACCGAGAAGAGCTAGATGAGGCATTCCGAGAATATCGCGAAGGGACCTTCATCAAGCATAGTTAGTAATTATAGTTACAACTTGAAAACCGTACGAAGCGAAGACCATATATAGTCGAAAATTCGCGCCCCGATTAAGTATACGACCCGTGATTGAGGGGCGTCATACCGTTTACATTCGCGGTGAAGACTATGAGAGACCCAATTGGTTGGATGAGAGACGAGTACAACAAACTCGTCGAACAGAATTTAGACTGGAAAATTAGGGAACTACAAGGTCCTTCCACACCAACTGCAAAGATGGATGGCAAAGATGTCATCATGCTCTGTAGCAACAACTACCTCAACCTGAGTAACCACCCAAAGCTTAGGGAGGCGGCTCTGGAGGCTATCAAGACACATGGGGTAGGCTCAGGCTCTGTTCGAGCAATTGCAGGGACCATGGACTTACACTTAGAGTTAGAGCGAAGACTTGCAAAGTTCAAAGGGGCTGAAGCATCACTTACTTACAGTGCGGGCTTCACGACTAATGAGGGGTTGATTCCTCAGCTTGTCGATAAGGAGGATGCAATTATCTCTGACGAGTTGAATCATGGTTCAATCATAGACGGTGTTAGGTTGACCAAAGCAACTCGTTTCGTGTACAAGCACAATGATGTAGCTGACCTCGAGCGAGTTTTAGAGGAGGCAGAGAAGGATAATCCCAAGAAGATGCTAGTCATCACAGATGGTGTCTTTTCGATGGATGGCGATATTGCACCGCTCGATGGTATTGCCAAAGCTGCAAAACCCCATGGTGCAATGATCTATGTAGATGATGCCCACGGCGAAGCCGTTCTAGGTAAAGGTGGCAGAGGAATTGTTTCACATTTCAACCTGACACACAAGGATGTTCACTTCGAAATGGGGACTTTCTCGAAGGCCTTTGGAGTGATGGGAGGTCACGTGTCCGGAAGTCGAGATATGGTGAACTACGCGTTGAACAAGAGCCGTTCTTGGCTGCTCAGTGCGTCACACCCGCCAGCTACTGCAGCTGCATGCATTGCTGCGATTGATGTTCTCGAAACCGAGGAGGAGCACGTAAAGACCCTCTGGGACAACAGAGAGTACTTCGTGAAGGGGCTACAGGACATGGGCTTTGACACTGGTTTCAGCCAGACACCTATCATCCCGGCTATGTGCGGAGAGAGCTCAAAGGCAGTTGCTCTTAGTGAAGGGCTCTTCAAGGAAGGAATCCTCGCGTTGCCCATCGTGTTCCCGATGGTTGCACGTGATAAAGCCAGGATTCGAAACATGATGAACTCCGGTCTAACCAAGGAGCAGCTAGATATTTCACTTGCAGCCTATGAGAAGGTCGGAAAACAAGTAGGAATCATCTAATAATTTAGGTTTGAGTGCGCCCGAAAGTGGGCGCCTCTCATACTATTTCTGAATCAAGAAAAACAGGACTATTTGACCTTCTGATCAACTTTTTCGAGTTCAACAATGGGCGCGAATCTAAAACTAACCTCAGGCAAGTAATGGCGAGTGATCTTGACAAGGTGCTCAGGATCTTCGGTTTCCACCAACTGAAAGCCTTCAGGGCCATCAACCATTGTGTAGTTCTTTGAAATGAATCGTGCATGTTGATCAGGATTTTTCTTGACGATATCTCGGAACTCCTTCAGCTTATCCATAACGACGTTATGGTCAGTAGGAGCGTATTCCCAGAACATGATATACTTCATTGTATCAACTCCATTAATGCCATGGAAATAGTCTTGATGTGTTAAGAGAGTTGCGGCATGTCAGTTTTGCTAATCCTTAAGTCAGAAGAAGGTAATAGTCTAAGACATGTCGGATTTCGAGAAGGAAGCGACCATGCGGAGTGTTTTGCTCGATGCCGCGAAGTCAGGAGAGCGAATGAGATTCTTCGGACCAGGAATGATGATCGTCGCTGAAGGACGCATTGCTTTTGTGGGGAAAGATATTGTCGGCCTGAAACATGGTGATACCGAAGATGCAGATGAGTTTGTTTCCTTGGATTGCATCATCAAGGTCCAGACTCTAGGTGAATACCGCCACTATTGACCAGGTTGAGTGAATCACTCTACTCATATGTTAATCTCAGACTATCTGAGAGCACACTTGTAGTTTCTATGCCTACTAATCTAGCTATATTCCTCCATAGAACAGTAACAGGTATAGCATCATGATAAAGACCGCAATCATCGAGGCTGACTCTAGTGCATTGATCTTTGCATCGTCAGTTATCATTTCTCTAAGTATGAACATAGTCGGGAAAGCGAACAGTAAAAGGACAACTGAATAGAGTTCTATGGGTACTATCTCATGACCTTGTAAGACAGGATCAAGAAACCCACCAAGACCAGATACAATCATTGTGAATCCAAAGATGACAAAGAACACTTGGACAATTCCACCAAAGGCATTACTTAGAGCTACCTCTATCTCTTCCTTCCTGTGACTACTAGCCACAATGATATACTCAGGAGTCCCGCCAAATATCACTAGCAATAAAGCAGCGTGGATTATGGGCAGACCGATCTCATCAATAGCAAAGTAAGCGAAGGATGATAGTGCCTCACCTCCGAGAGCAGCCCCGAGAGCAGCAGAAAGAAGGTAGATCACGAGATTCTTCTTCGGCATCGGGTTATGCACAACATCTTCATCCAAGAGTGGATCCTTTGAAGTCGGGTCAATTTTCCCATAGTACCTAGTAATTCGATAGAGATAGGCAATGAAGACAATAATGAGACAAAACCCAAAGAGGATCAATTCACTGGAATCTAGGAATTGAGGAATTAGTTCGTTAGTTGGGGTCATTGGGAACAGATGAACAAGTACCATTGATAGACCAACAGAGAGGGAAATGACAGCCCCCATTGTAAGAAGATCAGAACCAACATGGTGAATTGCATCAGGAAGCTGAAAATTGCCACGGTCATCTTTTGGAAGGACCAAGGTGTATAGTGCAAACACAAGACTGTTCATGAAGATCGTAGCAAGTGCTAGAATCCAAGCCATCTCATATTGTCCACCAATGATGAGAAAGAGTAGCACAAACATCTCTGGGATTGTGCTTGCCAGACTTGCATAGATACCAGCGACATAGTCAGTCAGCTGCATGTTATGTGCTATACCCTCAACAGATAGGACAAAAGCCTCACAAGCACCTGCAATCAGAAGCACTCCACCAATCAGGTCAGCTACAGCCACAATGTTAGCTTCCAGATGGATACCAATGAACTCAAGGAGTAGTAATCCAACAACGATGACAAATCCAATCAGATAGGCAAACTGCCATGCGTGGAACTTGTGCCCATTATCTGGATCTTCTACCAGATTCTCATCAGAAGTGATGACTTCGTCCTGCATTGAGTGGCCTCCAGGTCACTAGCTTAACCAACACCCAATTAAACTTCTTCCTGTGGATGCAGTTCCGCTAAGTATCTTCAGCCAAGACTTTCCGAATCATTGTGGTTGCAGTTCGACCAATAACTGTGATAACGATCTGAACGAGCAGGGCAATGAAGAAGATTCCTACAGAGAGTGACATCCCGAAGAAGCTTAGCGATGACGCTGCCTGAGGCGCGAGATAATAGATCCAAAGAAGATAGTATCCATAGACACCCAATATTAGGATGAAACCAACAGCAAGTCCATAGATGATGACAACCGTTTTTACTCCAGGTCTATTGAGATCAACCTCTCCAATACCCTCAGCAATTACGATTCTCCCAATTCGACGATTGAATCTTATGAAGAAGCTGATTGCCGCTAGGAAAATGAAGAGAGTCAACATTGCTGCCACAAGCAGTAAGAAGATTGCTACATCAGTTTGAATTCCAGTGACATAATCCCTCAGTACATATGCTGTCGCAGAACCTAGTAACATAATTGCTGAAACAATCTGAGCAACAAGAGTTATTGTAGCGGTTCCTCGGAACATAGATCCAACATCTAGAAGTTCTTCATCAGACAGAATAGTTCCCTCCGATTGCGTGCGATATTATTTGGTTGCGAGGCTTCATAAAGACTTGTTGTCTTGAGTGAGAAAGCTCAATAAGTAACAGGTATGTGTCAAATTGGCGATGATAGAATGACAAACTACTTGCATGATATCCCTGCGGGTCCAGATCCACCAGCGGAGATTTATGTCATAGTCGAACTCACAAAAGCAAGTAAGAACAAGTATGAATATGATTCTGATCTTAATCTATTCAAGTTGGATCGAGTTCTCTATACCTTTGCTCCGTTTGACTACGGATTCATTCCTCAGACTCTGGATCATGATGAAGACCCGCTGGATGTCGTTCTTCTCATTAACGAGCCTACATTCACATCATGTGTTGTCCATGCGAGACCAATTGGGATTATGGAGATGGATGATGCTGGGAAGATAGATGACAAAATAATCGCAGTTCCAATGAACGAGCCCTACTATAGAGATGTGAAGAGTATCATTGACCTTCCCAGAAGTAGAATGGATGAGCTGACTCATTTCTATGCAACATACAAGATTCAGGAAGGTGGACATACAGAAATTAAGAAGTTCCGTGAACTGAACGATGCATATCAGACAATTAAACGGTGCATGGACGATTATAAAAAAGGACTCCACAGTTAGTTTTCACCAAAAGCATCTAAAGTAAGGTCAGAACATGCAATTTCTCGAGTTGGTCACATGGAAAATCCGGTCCACTGCAAGGCGATAATCTTTGATTTTGATGGGACATTGGCAGATACTATGCCCTTCTTGCAGAAAATCGGTGTCCAAGTGATGATGAAACACTTCGGGGTTCCAAAGGATGAGGCCACGGAAAGGTATGTGACAACAACAGGACTGCCTTACGAACATCAGATTAAAATGAACTTCCCAGACGACCCAAGGAATGAAGCAGCGATTGAGGAGTTTGAAAAGCTCAAGATTGAGAGAATCTTTGAGCAGGAGCTGTTTCCATGCGCAGAGAGTGTGGTGGGTGAACTCATCAAGAAAGGAATGGATGTGTTTGTATCGTCATCCACCTTTCAGCCAACTATTGAAGAGTACTTCAAACGAAAAAGCGTTCGTGATTTATTCAAAGCGATTGTTGGATATAGACCAGGTTTTGAGAAAGGAGCAGACCACTTCAATCATATAAGCTCAACATACAACATTCATTTCGATGATTTGGTATTTGTTGGAGATTCGTTGAAAGATTATGAGAGGGCGAAAGGTTACTGCAAGTTTATTGGAAAAGCCGGATTGTTCAGCTGCCAAGATTTCTACAAAGCTGGACACAGGGGTCATTGTATTGAAAGAATTTCTCAGATACTAGAGTTAATTGAATAATATCAATTCTCAATTTATTGTGTATGTTGTCTGTGATTGCATTGAGTCTAGTTGTAGTCCTCAGAATGAAGCGGCTAGAGGAACTAAGTACCCGCATCCACGGCAACAGCTGGACCTTGACCCTTTACCTTGCTCATCCGTTCTAATACTTCACGTATATGGGGTACTGTGTTTTCCGGTACAATCACACGATTAGCTTCAGGTAGATTCTCGAGAACATCAAGGATTTTCTCAAGTGTGTGTTTCTTCATCTGACGGCAAATGGCTCCCTCATAGAGAGGTATGATTGTCTTGTCAGGATGATTCTTCTGAAGTTGATGAACCAAGCCGAGCTCCGTGGCGATGATGAAGGTCTTTGCGTCTGACTCAGCGACCGTTCGGACCATCATGCCTGTGGAACCTATCATATCTGCGGCTTCTTGAACCTCAATAGGACATTCTGGATGTGCAATGGCAATAGCGTCTGGATACTTTTCCTTTAACTCGATGAGCATGCTTAGATCGAACATGTTGTGAACATAGCATCTACCGCGAGTGTCTATGTCAATGATCTCAACATCGGTGTGATTTCGAACATATTCTGCAAGATTGGCATCGGGTCCGAAAAGAACAGTTTCTGCACCAAGAGATTCCACGACCTCAACGGCACTACCCGATGTACAAATGACATCTGTTTCTGTTTTTGTTTCTGCAGTTGTGTTGACATATACAACAACCGGTGTATCAGGATATTCTTCCTTCTTTTTACGGACTTTGTCAGCATCAATATATGCTGCTAGCGGACACAAAGCTCCAGGATCCGGGATGTATACTGGTATATCTGGTGATAACACCGCTGCCATCTCAGCCATGAATTTCACCCCGGAGAAGATGATCATCTCATATCCCTCAACCTCGGCAGATTTCTTTGCGAGTTGTAAGGAATCTCCTATGAAGTCAGCAATCTCCTGTATCTCAATGATCTGATAGTTATGTGCAAGAATGAGTGCTTTGCGCTTCTTCTTCAGTTTTAGAATCTTCTCTTGAAGTTCTTTGCAGTCGCTAGCCATCGAATGCACCAATTGTAAGCTCCCGTGTCAATCCTTTTAATAAAATTCCAAACGGCAACTGATGACATTCATCGAGTGATGCGGCAACTTTTGCCAGCCAGTCAGTGTCATTTAAGTGTAGATTGTACCTCAGTCAGGATTCAAGCGAAGAAAACGGAGGAAAACAAGACGAGAGTCGGCATATCTTCAGGATTGGAATCAAGTATGCTAGAGGATGCTAGATATGTTGTGGATATTCTGAAGAAAAGCGGTGCCGAGTTCGTTGTAGAAGATAGGTTATCTGAATCACTCAAGGGTATTGATGGAGTTCCTATCAGAAAAATGAATGTGGATGTTCTAGCAATCGTGGGCTCAGACAGGTTTCTTCTAAGGAAACTCATGGATCTAGGACAATCAACAATTCCGATTCTGCCTCTCGCTTCCAAGGGGCAACCAGACTTTCTTTTTGAGATATCTGCGACTAACTTTGATGGAGTCATTGGAGATCTGTTGAACAATAACTGGAAGCAGGAAGAACACAGACGCTTGGTTGCAGAGATTTCTGGCAAGGAAACGCCACCACTCTTGAATGATATAGCTATTTTTGCCAAGAGAAGTGCTACGCTAATCCGATATTCACTACATATTGACGATGAGCACTTTTGGAAAGATGGTAGTGATGGTCTGATTGTAGCGACTCCAACGGGAAGCACAGCATACTCTCTTAGTGTGGGTGGTCCAATCATTCTTGCTTCATCAAGGGTCTTCTCAATCATTCCAGTTAATAGTGTCAATCCAGCACGACGACCAATTGTACTATCCGATGACCTTCAGGTTGAAATTAAAGACATCACCAGCTCTGTTGCAATTGAGGCGGTTCTCGATGGTCAAATCAGAAGGAAAGTGGACAATAACCCAGTTCGAATCAGAAAGTCAGACTCCAGCGCGATGTTTGTAAAATTCTCTGAGGAGCGGGTTGAAGAACTTCGAGGCAAATTACTACACAAAACGGAAACCGCAGAGGATGCTGCACATGAACTACCACCAAGCGCAAAATTAGTGTTTAAGGTTCTCGAGTATCAAGGGCAGCTAAGCCAGAAAGAGATAGTCGAAGAAACCATGCTCCCTCCCCGGACAGTGAGATACGCGCTCTCCTTATTGATGAGTGAGGGGTTGGTTACTAAGAAACTCTCTCTGAGAGATAGTAGGCAGGGTTTCTACCATGTCACCAACAAAGCCTAAGAAGGGCATTGCAACAGAAAAGCACGCGAAAATCATGTGATTGCCATGTCCACAAAGAAAGGAATTCCTAAGACAAAGAACAAGAAAATCAAAACATTGTTCAATCAAGCTATTTCAGATGTCGAAAGAGTGAAGAGAGGAGTGAGTGTTCCTGATGAGAAGGGGCCATTTGGGGAATCAAGGGAGTTCCTTGCATTTGAAGTTGCCAAAGCTACAGAGGTTCCTGTAGAGGGGCTGACCAAAGCAGAAACCGCGGATGCAGTTCTTATGGAAACCTTTAGGGATGCTAGAGATAATCCCACACCTGGAGATATCATACAGTCAATGACACTGTGTTTGTATGGACTTGTTCTTGGCAATTACGACGAGGAGGACTTCAGGTATCTCTATAGATACTCGCTAAGACATGTTAGGAATCAGGGTCAAATAGAGAACTGGCTTCGGAAAGCATTGGTATTCCTATCAGCAATGAAGCATGATTCAGTGAAGGAGATCATGTCAGAGGTCAGACGCTGGCTTCAATTTCTTGGAGCTCCGGTCTTTAGTCCGGGATTGTTTCGTGATGCCGGAGAGGCTTTTGATGTGAATACCAAGCAAGTTCTCGAGTCCGAAGAATTAAGACTCGTGGATGCTCTGACAAGACATCCTCAGTACATTAGAGAAGCTGTTGAAGGAAAGCCATTCATGGAGGTCATGGAAGCCTGTAGAGAATGGACACCGGACGTCTTGTTGTCAGAGTTGCTTGCGGTAGCAAAAGAGAGGGTGTATGCAGAAGCTGAGAACGTCGTGACTCAGGATATGTCTGTGAGCGACTCAATTGATGCAATGAAGAAACACTTCGAGAAGAGCCAATTTCAGAGCCATAAAAAGGCAGTCTTACCAGTGCGTCTACAACAGCTGAAAGAACCACCACCAGGAGAAGCGATTGATCCTGTGATATTCGAATTAATCCCGCAGAAACTCAGAATGGGACTTCTTCCGTCAGTCGCGTATTCAAGTAAGACAAAAAAGATAGAAATCATTTTTCTTGGGGGTCCAAAAATCGGAAGGAGCGGCATTCTGATTAAGACAGACACCGGAGGAGTGTTGCTTGACTTTGGTCTGTCTGTGGCGAATCACATGATTCCAGAGTGGGTTCCAGAACTTGAGATGATTGACACGATTCTTGTGAGTCACGCTCACCTAGATCATGTGGGAGGTCTTCCCGTCCTCTTCGACAAGTTCGATGGAAAATGGTGTTCTGTTGGTCCAACTGGGGGTATCACAAAGACACTACTCATAGATGCTGTGAAAGTTGGAACTCCATTTCCACCCAGAAGATACAGTAAGTTAGACCTGATTTCTAGATTCAATGAGGAGAACATTAGGAAGGTCACAGATAATCACGTCCGTCTTGAATATGGCAAAAGTAATGAGGTTGGACCAGGTATTGTAGTGACTCCAATCGAAGCGTGTCATATCTCAGGTAGCGCCGTATACTCTATCGATATTGAGGGCGTGAAGATTCTCTACACCGGTGATTTCAACATCGATGAGTCTGTTCTATTTCCAGGGGCAGCGGTCCCAACTGACTCTGACTACATCATTTTCGATGGTACATACTGGGGTCGGCAGGATTTCGATCGCAAGAAGGTCACTGAAACCGTAAGTGATGTTGTAAGCAATTATGGACCAGTGATAATTCCAAGTTTCGCAGTCGGTCGTTCTCAAGAGATGCTCATGATTCTTGAAAACCTAGGAGTGACTAAAAATCGAAATGTAATAGTCGCTGGTATGGCTGATCGCATAACGAATCTTGTTGGAGTTCGGGGACACTGGCGGAGCATCAAGAAGAACAAAGAACATCTCGAAGAGGATGATGTGTTGGTTGCTGGGGGAGGTATGATGGGTGGGGGTCTTGCCAGACACCATTTCAATGAGCACCGCAATAATCAGAAAGCAGCTGTTGTTCTTTGCGGATACTTAGCGCCTAGAACACCAGGGTGGAATCTACTCCATGGCTTTGAACCGCATGAGTGTAAGATGGAATATGCTAGACTAAGTGCACATTCCTCAACATCCAATCTTGAGTCATTTGTCAATTCATGTAGTGGAAAGAAAATCATGGTTCATACTCCCACAGAGAAAGCGCCTAGGGGAATCATCATTCCTGAATACAGAGAAAGAATTACAATCAAGCCGTAGGCTTAAGCGACAACCTCAAGCACTCCGTCGAGAACCAGCTTCGTAGCTACGAATTTCATTGCTGGAAGGCTCACATTCAATTTCTTGACAACATCCTGTAATGGAAGTGTGCCATCACATAGGTCAACGAACTGAACAACCACTTTCCCGTATGCCTTCTGAGTGTCCTCATCCACAGAACCCATTTTCTTGAGATGACTAGTCGGACCGATCTCAACCTTGAAGTCAATCCAACCGTATTGATTCATGATTTGCAGACAACCAAGAACAGTCTCACGAGGCAGGTCAAGACTTCGAACAAGACCACCGATAGTATCATTACTCTCTACAGCCGTTTTCACGGCAACTATCGCCTGACCCACCTCTCGGTTTTCAAACGGAAGAGGTTTCCCAGCCTCTCTTGTACGAACGATGTAGTCGAAACTGATAGGTTTCAGTGGTACTCTTTGCAACACATCAAAAGCAGATGGCTCAAAGACCGACTTGTCACCGTTCCATGTGTCCCATATATCTTGGTATTTTTGTTCAATCTCAAAAAGAAGAGAGGTCAACATACTTCTTTGCTCATCTTCCTCACTGTCATTAGTGACAATGAGCGCAAGCACAAAGTGCTTGGACTTCTCGACCATGACTAGATTTCCCTCATGCTCTATCGTCTCAAGGGCGTCAGTGGTGCTTGTGCCATCAGATGATTCAGCGTCAATTCCACCAAATGAGTCGAGGGCAGAAATTAGAGATGCAACAGCGTTCGTGTCGATTTCATCGTCGGAATATTTGAGATGGAAGGCAACATCAGGCATTCCCTCCTTCTGGATAATAAGAAGGAGATGGAGAATCTTAGTACGATCTGAAACAACAGGAGTCACTATCTGTTCTGTTTTGGTTGTATCAACTGATGCTTCAGCAGCTTGAGCCATTGCAGCGGCTTCGGTACTAGTAGGAATTGGCGTTTCACTTATAGCCTCAATGCTGCTTTCATCATATGGTACTGACTCGTACCCGCTCGTGGGTGTTTCACTGGCAGGTGCTGCTGCTGCTGCTGCCCCTCCAGGTTGATCGATTTCCTCAGTACCCCTCCGAACAGTAATCATCTCACTGATTGGCAAATCTGGAAGTTGGACCCCCACGGTCCTTGCAGAAACATCAAGCATCAATCGTATGAACTCTTCACGTCTCGATTTATCGGTAGCCACCATAGCAAATGTCGGAGCACCCAACAGACGTTTAATCTTCTCAGCCTTCATCGACTCTGGAAGGTCTTGCTTGTTTGCTATGATAAACAATGGGACAGCTGGTGCTTCCTTGCGGATGTTACGCAAGAGGGACTTTGTTTGCATAACATTCCTGAAACTTGAGTCTGTTATCAGGAAGATCACATCTGTACCCGAGAAATAGAAGCTCCAGAGATCCTGAAACACAGCCTGTCCTGCAAAGTCCCACACTGTCACAAGGAATGTTCCGAACTGTATTGTTTCTGATGAGTCAACTGCGACATTAATAGTTGGCACATAGCCTCCTGGTGCAGGTTCTTTGCCGAACATAAGCCGGAGAAGGGTGCTCTTACCAACACCACCACTACCTACGAAGCTGACTTTGAATCTTGTGAAGATGAGCTCTCCTAGAATATCATCCAGATTATCTCTGATATAGCCAACACTGTTTCCTCGGAGAGCCGTGGAAATTCGAGCAGCACCCTCGCGCACTCTATGTTGAATTAATCTGTCCTCGTCACGCCCGTCAGTAACAAACAGGAGGAGCATGTCACCATCCACATTTCCATGAAAGATTTTGTGTTTCTCAGCAACAAAGACAGGAGTGTCTTTAGCAAGTCCATCAGTTGCTTGAAGGTCTCTATAACCAGCAAGAAATTCAGCAATATCATGCTCAAGAAAATCGATCTTCCAAAACCTAGTCCTGACCACAACGTTACCATTGGCCTTTTCGATTAGTAACACGTTGTGTATCAATGGACATCAACTCTGTCTTGGGTCTTGTAGTTTCGCGACGGGTTATCTATTTTTCTTGCGCTTTTCAACATTTATTCCATCTATGAACCTTATGTGTGCGTGCATTATCCTTCTTTTATCGTTATAATTTCACGTTTGTGCAATTCAGCAAAGACAGTCACCAAAACACTTGGCTGAATCTTCAAATCTGATGCGATTTCCTCTATAGTTCGATTTCCATCCACCAGTCCAATTATCTCATCGACTCGAGAGTAAAGTGAGAGAACCTCATCCTCAGGCTGTTTAAGGAGAACGGGAGAATCATCAGGACCGATCTTCAGTTCCAAATTAATGGCACCCATTCTGTGAAGAAGATGGATTGCACCCAGAATCATCTCAGGACCTTTTCCAGGTACTAATAAAGACATGGTCATTGAGCCATCCAAGCGATTCCATACAGCTTCGATGAAGTCTCGGAGTGGTGCGTTTTCAAACCGCTCCCAAAGAAGAGCTCTAGACTGTTTAGGAGCCATTCGTGCAGGTATTGTTTCAGGAGGAAGTGTTGCCAATAGCTTGAGAGTGAAAGGCGGCGAACGGAAGAGATCAGTTGGATCATCTATCAGGTCAGGCACTTCATCCATGAAGAGGTCTGGCAGGAAAGAGAATCTCTCTCTTAACGCTTCAACATCAACACCTGTTCCTGTTATCAATGTGTAAACATAGTGACCGCGTTCAATGGTGATATAGTTCAAATCACCTGTTTGGAACACGGATGTTTCAGTAGGATTAGCAGGATCGAACTTGAAGGCAGAAATGGCCGCAACGATATTAGGTGCCATTTCAAGAAGTCTTGATCGTTCATCGTAATAGTAGCTGTAAGCGGCTTCTCCTGTTCGTCGATCTACCACAAAGAATGCTTGATGACCTACTTCTGCCTCCTCTTTTTCCTCAACTGATGAAACATAATCGATGTTTCTATCAATCTCCCATTTCTGATAAGCAAGCTCAGGATGCATATCCATGAATCCGGCAATAGCCATCGAAGAGAGGATTAGATGAGTGGGCTGAGAGGAAACATCTGAGAGTTCAACTCCATACAGGTCCTCGTATTCTCTAGCGAGTTCGAGTTGATCATCAGAACCTGGAACAACGATTAGCTTTGAAGTTGATTTATCCCTAATACGCATTACAATCTGTTCTACTCTGTCGGCAGTGGGAAGTGGTGGAGAAACTACAAGGACAAAAAGAGAAGCACTTGAGAGATCCTCAGACCAATCAGCCTTTGCAACCTCATCATAAGTGAGTCTCATCACCTCAACTCCAAAAGGACCAATTAAAAGTGGGGCAGTGTACTTGCGTGCCTTTTGCCTCCGGTTTTTGAGAATAGAATCAACTGCAGTTCCTGTCTTATCTTCATATGAAGGGTCATCACTAGCGATGAAGCAAACTCGAATTCGTTCTCTAAGCAACGCATCAGCAATTCCTTTGAACTCTTCCTTGAAGTCTCGAACAGAACTCTTTTCGATATCCTTAGCTGAAGCCTCTTGAAGACGCTTCATCCGCTCAACATCAGAATCTGATATTGGTGAAGTATCAGACACACCGACTATTATTGTTACCTCACTCACCTTACATATACAGGTACTCTTTCCTTCAATCTTTGTAGTAACGAACTCGCGGGCAGAGTCTTCTTGCATTAGCTGATAGTACTTTTCAACAATAACTTGGAGAAACTCGTCTCCTATTTTCTCCTTACTAAATGATATGGATGCCAATGCCTTAGATCCTAGCAGGTCAAAAAGCACGGCATTGACAATCATACTGGAATCATCCTCATGAATCACACAGCAAGCGAACTTGCTCTCTCCACTCGCATGTGTCATCCTTCACTAATCAACCTTATTCGGTTCTCTTTGAAACGAAATCCTCGAAGGAAATGGAATCGCGCATGAGTCTTTGATAGTCTGTATCAGTCCAATTAGAATGATACTCAATCTTGTCTTCACCACCACCTGGTGCAAGTGAAGGGAGGTCAGAGATTGCCTCGGAAACAGACACAGGGGGCGGTAAACTCTCATTTCCCAATGAAACAGTATTTCTTGTTCTTCCACGGGTCAAAGGTGATAAGAAACCTCGTGGTGATGCTGTTATACTTCCATCTCTCGACCCAACAACAAAGATTCGTTTTCTTCTCTGAGGAACACCGAATTCCTCAGCCCTGAGATTGAAAACAGTGACTGAATACTCTTCAGCCTCCAGTGCCGTCAAAATTGTATCTAGAACCACACCTTGTTGCATCCACTTCAATCCAGGAACATTTTCTATCACTACATTGTCAGGAACCAAGTGCTGCACAAAATCAAGTATTCGGAAAACAAGACTGTTCCTACAATCAGACATGTTCCGATTCCCCGCTGTAGAAAATCCTTGACATGGTGGTCCACCAATTAGTGTGCTCAAGTTTCTACCAGTGAGGGTTCTCTCAATTTCTTCCAAGAGTTCACGCGACTGTGTTGTGAGATGCACATCAGCAAGGACAACCTTTGTGTTTGGGTGATTATACGCATATGTCTTGCACATATTGGCATTGAAGTCAGTAGCCAGAACCACATTATGCCCAGCTTGAACAAAGCCCTCTGAGAGCCCGCCAGCTCCTGAGAAGAGGTCTATAACAGCACCAGGTTTGAGAAGATCAGCCACTGCCCGAGCCAACAAGGGAGGAACCGCATTTCCTATCTGCCTGTATCTTGAGCTATAACTGCCGAGAAACTTGAAACGATCAGAGAAAGACTGTAATCTGGCAGCTTCACGCATAGATATGAGCCGGTCCTGTTCTGGATGGATGAAAGTTCCATTTCCAGGACGGTTGAAGTAGGTGTTTATTGTATAGCTTGGTAAGCTATTTCTCAAACGTCCATAGTATGTTGTTCTACCTCCGGATTTGCGTATCTGTTTGAGCCGCGCTGATTTGTTGACAACACTAATGGGGATGTCTTGCCAATTCCCGCCTTCTGGAACGGATTGAATCATCTCCATATCAAGCGCACTAAGAGGAGAACAAACATGATTATACAGCACATTAGAAGAATCACCGAGTTCAGATTCCATTGCTGTGACTGATATGGAGTTCACAACGAACGTGTTTCACTGATGGTATGTAAAATCATGTAAGACAAGATTCAGTTAATGAAATTCTTGAGTTCATACAAAATGGTGTTAGCCTCTTCTTCAGGAGTAGACCGCATCTCCAAGACGTTTCTTGCTTCCTTCACTGTGAATCTGTAGATTGCAAAGATTAGTGCCTCAATTCTCGACCCCATTTCATCTACTCTGTTTTTCCTCACAGCTTTAATCAATGAAGAGTAGAACTTCTTGATATCTGCGTTGTCGGAGTCAGCAATTGGTAATTGCATCAATTCACGAGTGGATACATGATTATTGGTGTTTGTCAAGCTGAATCTCCAATTCATCAGTTCAGAGTTAAGCACTCCCAGTAAGAAGAGTCGACGGATTTCACTTGGTTTCTTTTCATCAATCACATAATTACAGGAATTAGCTAGGATAGCATCAGCAGGAATTGAAGAGAATTTTAAACGCCATCTTTGAGTCCTGTTTGATACTTGTTGACAGGCGATTCGAGGTCGACCGATGTGCTCTACCCTAGCTGATGCCCCAAGGCTCTCCTTTAGTCGGTCAACATCTACAAACTCAGCGTCATCACCGCTCCTTTCAACTATCGAATATCGCGAGATGTTGGATCCTCGAACCAGACGGAAATCTGTAGTGTCAGAGGTTATGCATTCACGATTTAATGTAAGGTCTAGTTCTCCCCGTCTTACTGTCAGCAAATCAATAGATGAGATGGATGGGTGTCTATGAAGTTTGGAAATTAGTTTCCAGCCAATCTTATTGAGCTGAGGAATAGAGAGTGATGATCCAACCACTTTCTCAATTTTATCAGCTTGAATACGAATCTGGTTCTGAGATTTTACGTCTTCAAGATCCTTCAGGTTGAAACGTGCAAGGAATGATTTTGTATTCCCTCCACGTTTTAGAGTCATCACTGAAACAGATTGAGTAACACCTTCAAAAAGTCGTGAGGTTTCAGGAAAGTCATCTATTGTTAGAAGGCTATTCTCTTGAATAATCGATGATCTCAATGCCTGTGATGAAAGATCTCCAAGAATAGTTGAGGGAACAATAAAACCAATGTTGCCTTCGTCATTAGTCAGTTGAAGCGAGCGTTCGATGAAGAGACGATGAGTGTCAATAGTATACTTGTTACTTGTCTGGTACTCACCTGATTCCCTGAAGTAACTGACATCCTCATGCAATTTCTGCTTGTACTCTGCGAAGTTATCCAAATGGATATCACGTTCTCCGGTCAGAAGGCGCTCCCTTAGGAATTCTGCCAAGTTTGGTTTAAGACGTTCGTAGGGGGGGTTCATCACTATGAAGTCAAATCCGCCATTACGAAAGATGTCACCAAATTCGTGATGCCACTCGAATGGATACCGAGAAACAGCATCTGTGAAGAAGCCACCATGGTCGACATCTCCATTCAACCCTTTGAGAGAGATGAGCGAGTTTCCTTGTTTCAAGGATTTGCCCAAACCTGATACGCCCAGGCTGTCAGAGTCTGTCTGGGAGAGAAGCCGGAGCGATATATCAGTCACTTCTAATGCTCCAGAATCAATGTCGACACCGTAGATATTGTGACGAACTCTTTGCTGGTATTCAAGCATACCAGCATTCTTGAGGGTTCGGCGACTTGTACCTCCTTCAATCGCATTCTGAATTCCGTTGCTTATAGCCCTGTAATAGGCATGCAATGCGCAAATGAGAAACACTCCTGTACCACACGCTGGATCAAGGGTCTTCAGTGAGAGAATCTCCTCTAATGCTGAAACGCCTTCAATTGATGCCTTTGATGCCAACTTATTGAGAGTTGGAGATAGGGTAAGAGATACTATGTAATCTGCAATCTCAAGAGGAGTGTAAAAAGCCCCTAGAGGTTTCTGAGATGTTCCTTCATTGTATGAGAGAGGAAGAGAATAACACCCCAGTGAGTGTATCATTCCAAGAAGAGTGACAAGCTCATTGGAATCAAGGTCTATAGGGATAGAACATCTGAATCCATCTAAGAGTTCCATTGCTAGATTGAAAATGAAACTCTGTGAAACTCCTGATTTCTCTGCTGCATAGGAGAGATGTGAAAAGCAATATTCGTCATCTAGGTTTTTTGAAGATAATGCATAGGTCAGACCAGCTAGTCTGACGGCTTCTGATATTTCAAGAGTGTCTAGTGATTGTCCAGCAAGGCGCTCATGGAAACCACTCACAATCAATCGAGCGGTCTCATTAAGCGCAGGACTCACTACAACATCCTCACATCACGAGTGAGGATAAATCACAAAGGTGTTTTGATTGGTATTACTTTACTGATGTATCGCTTTCCATAGCACCCCATAAATTGCCTTCAGTGTCTTTGAAGTAGATCAACCAACCCACTCCAGGGACTGCACTCTTATGTCGAACGATCTCTCCACCATTCTCTTCAATCTTCTTGACAGTTTCATCGACAGACTCCACATCAATGGTGTTCACGGTAGTATCTTCATCACTCTGGCGTAAACCCATACCACCATCAATACCTGATGTTTCAGGGTCTCCGGTCATGATTAACCAATAGTCCATTGGACCATCCCATTTTTCGATTTTCCATCCAAAGGCGTTTTCGTAGAACTTGATAGCTCTCTCCGCATGGTCTGCTATAATTTCGAAGTGAACCACTCTTGGCATTGTAAACCCACCGAACTTGTTTAACAATAGTGAATATTAGTATTCTGTTCTGAGCGTGTGGATATTTTAAGCAGTAACTACTCTCACTCAGTCATGGTGTCGGAGAGAGAGATTGCTGAGCTAGAACTCCTGGCGTCACACTGTTGGCCAGCAAGGGATATCGTCAAGTACAAAGGATGGATTATACACTGGGATAATGGCGTCACTTGGAGAGCAAACAGCGTCCTACCTCAAGAGTGGAATAGTAGTGTTGGCGTTGAGCACGTTATAGACTATGTCATTGAGCTCTATAGGGAGAGGGATACACCTCCAGCATTCAAAATCACTCCTGCAAGTCAACCACCGGGGCTTGACCAGTTGCTTGAAAAGAAGGGATTTGAGCAATACATGGTGACATACGTTCAGACATCACCAATAGAGCAGATCTCTTGTCTGGATCCGCATGTACCAGTAGATCTGTTCAAGGTAACGGATGAATCACTAGATATGTTGATGTATCACTCCCAGCGAGAACAAAAAGCAGTTGAAGTTAGAAGAGAAATCATCCACCGTATTGAAGGTGACAAGAGAATTGCCAGAGTTCTCATGCATGGCAATGTA
This sequence comes from Promethearchaeota archaeon, assembly GCA_048940045.1. Taxonomy (GTDB): domain Archaea; phylum Asgardarchaeota; class Thorarchaeia; order Thorarchaeales; family Thorarchaeaceae; genus SMTZ1-45. Next base: position 6,842 of record JBHLOX010000015.1, on the reverse strand, counting down.
GCAGGTGTTGGTCTGGGAGTGGTTGAGGAAGACTGGTTAGGTCTGTTCTCAATCAGGACTCTGTCAGAATTCCAGCGAAGGGGCGTTGCATGGTCAGTGAATTGTGCACTTGCAATGTGGGGGGAAGACCTCGGAGCCAAACAGGTTTTCCTCCAGGTGGAGAGAGATAATGAACCTGCACTGAAACTCTACGATTCTATGGGTTTTAAAACAATGTACACATATTGGTATAGAATTTTGAAAAACTAAAGGTAACAATTAGAGTACTCGGTAGATGAATCGCTTTTTTATAGATAAGATAAGTGGCAGTTACAACGATTCTTGAACACTAGAGGTAGTTACACATGATGGATAAACTACAAGAATGTGTCCGAATAGGAGAAGACCTTGGTGCAGATTTCGTAGAGGCACGATACGATGATCTGACACTGAGAGCCTTGCGGCGTATCAACGATATCTGGCAGGACATCCAGGTGAAATCCCGGATGGGATTTGCAATTACATCCTATGTGGATGGGGTTTCTGGATTCTCCTTCACTGCCAGTTCAGAGATGTCCGATATTCGCTCAGCAGTTGAGAGATCATACAAGATGGCTAAGGCATCATCAAAAGCCGCGAAGCTAAAGTTACCATTCGAGAAACGGTCCGCTGTGAAGAGTAGGAAGTCAGACACGCCGAGTGTGAAGATTCATCCTCGTGACAAAGAGCTGGACTACAAGATAGACTTGGTGAATCGGATCATTGAATCTGCAAGAGAACACGGAGAGAACATCAGAACTGTTCGTGGAGCATGGGGCGAGTTATATGGACCAAAGATTTTGGTGAACAGTGATGGCTCAATTATTGATTGGGAATTCTTGGTTTCGGACCTGAGGATTGTAGTCAATTCAAAGACAGACGCAGGAGCCATGGTCTTGGGTGCCAAGGGGCGGGGAGGAACATTTGGACTGGAGGAGTTTGAGAAGGAAGACTACACTCCAGAAAAGTTAGGTGAGATAGCTGGCTCTAATGCAAAAGAGCAACTTAAAGCAAAGGCCTGTCCTGCTGGAAAGTTCAGAGCGCTTGTCGAAGAGATCCTTGTTGGTGTTCTAGCACACGAGTCCTTTGGGCACCTCAGTGAGGCTGACTTTGTGGTGACAGGAGGGTCTCCACTCGCAGAGAAACTTGATTCAACCCTCGGGACAGAACATGCGACAATAATCGACAGCGGAGTCCCAGATATAAAGAAGTACGGTGGTCTTTGGGTGCCATATGATGATCAGGGGGTTGCTGGAAGTCAGACGACGGTTCTAGATAAAGGGATTCTGAAGCATTACTTACATAATCGAGGTACAGCCAACAAGCTTAAACAGGAACCAACAGGGAATGCTCGGGCTGTGAGTTTCGTTTTTCCACCGATACCTAGAATGACCAATACCTACTTCCTACCCGGAGACCTGACTGAAGAAGAAGCCATCGAGCAGCTTGGAACTGGAGTCTACGCCATCCAGACATCGGGTGGTCAGGTTGAGGGAGATGGTAGTTTTGTGTTCAAAGCGATACGAGGGTATTGGGTTGAAAAAGGAGAGATTCAGTATCCCATTCGGGAAGTAGCACTTTCAGGGAATATCCTGGATCTTTTATCTAAGGTGGTTGGCGGGACAAAGGATCTCAAATTATCCTCTGGATACTTCGGAGGATGTGGAAAGGGCGAACAGTTCCCATTACCAACCGGAATGGGTGGACCGCAATTACTCATCAATGAAGTGACCTTTGGAGGTGAAGCATAATGGAATTCGACAGTCTAAAGGATGAACTATTGTCTTCAACTGACACAGGTCTTAAATACGCTGCATCTTTGGACAAGTCTGCGGATTTTGAGATTTTTATATACTACGAGAACAAATCCTTGGCAAGGATTGACCAGGACATTGTGACTGCAAAGAACGGAGCTGTTGCTGGTACTGCTATTCGAGCTGCAAAAGGGAAGCAAATTGGTTTTGCAGTGGCGAGTGGCATTTCCGTTGACAGAATAAAGTTTGCAGCAGGTGAGGCTTTATCAATCATCAACAGTGTGAAGGTGGAAGATGAGAGATTCGAAGGTTTCTCAGATCCAAAGGGCACGGGTATGGAAGGAGCTTTCGCAGATGATTTTCTTACTATTGAAACTGAGGACCTCATCAGCTATTGCAAACAGCAGATTGATGAAGCAAGAGAAGTGGATTCCAGAGTGAAGGTTGTCACCTCAGAGGCCGAGGTATCTTGGAGAGGATACGCTGTAGGCAATACACGAGATGTCTTGCATGCGACTCGAAGCGGAAAAAGCCGGTGTGAAACGGAGGTATTTGCCATAGAGAACGAAGAACGCAGAGGGTCTATTTACCATGACATCTCTAGGGAGCGGATGGTCGAACCAGTAGGTATCGGAAGAAAGGCTGCGGAGCAGGCAATCAATTTGTTAGGTGCAAAGAAATTGGGGATGACATCAAAGATGCCTACAATCTGGACACCTCTACCTGCAGGTCTATTCATTCTCTCTAGTCTCGGTGAATCAGTTCTAGGAAGTCCTGTCCTTAATGGGACCTCCCCTCTATGTGACAAGATTGGTGACACCATTGCTTCAAAGCAATTCTCACTAACTGACCGTGGTCAGAGTGCTAGTTGTCTTGGTACTGAAGCGATTGATGCAGAGGGGCAACCCCAGAGAGACAACCAAATAATTGAGAACGGAGTATTGAAGAACTATTTGTTTGACAGTTATTATGGAAAAGCATATGGACTTGAATCAACAGGAAATTGTACTCGGGGTGCAAGTATCCATCCCTTGGCATTACCCTACGAGTCCAAGCCAACAGTTTCATCGAAGTGGTTGGAAGTTGCTTCAGGGAATAAGACAGAGGAAGAAATCATTGCAGCAATAGACGGGAAGGCTATACTAGTCCGAGACTATCCGTTGGGAATCACTCATTCGATTGTTGCTACAGGAGAGTTCTCGTGCGTCGCGGGTTCTGCATTTTTGGTTGAGGATGGAGAAATCAAAGGATCTGTTGAACCAGTTTCAATCGCGGGCAATTTCTATGAGGGATATGAGAAGCTCAGAGAAGTAGGCGACAATAGCATGTCCCTGAAATATGGAATCAGTGTTCCAACCCTCGTCTTTGATGGTTTTTCAGTGGTCGGATAATCTAGGTAAACTCTGGAGATTCGCACGAGAATCTCCAGACCCTCTTTTCTGTTCAGTCGCGCTGAACCTACTCCTAATATAGTAGGAATCAGACCAATTCTCGATTGTTATGAATTGGAGAATGGTACTTATTGCAACGCTCCTCTTAATCTCTGTACCCCACTCAAATCCCACGATAGTGTCAGTACTTGATGTTCCAGATGTTTCGGATGTCAAGGTCCTGATGTTCATCAAGGATGATTTTGGGTGGAACTATTTTGATGCGAGGCGGATTTTCGAGTCTTGGGGAGTCAATGTTACCACTGTAGCCTACTCATTAGATCATAACATCACATCCTGCCCATATCGTGACACTGGGGAGAACGAATCAATAATTGTTGAATACACACATCAAGAGATGACTCCGGAGATGGTTACTGAGTTCGACTGTTTATTTATACCATCAGGCGGTCAATGGCAATCTATGATAACAGGAGGAGCACCACTGACATTCATTGCAGACGCGTACAATCTAGGACTGATTGTGGCATCAATCTGCACGGGCACTAGAGTTGTTTCCGAAGCTCATGATATTGTAAATGGAAGTAAAGTTGTATGGTATTCTCTCAGCAGTCCTCAGATGAGTGAGGCTGGAGCTATTCCAGTATTAGGTATGGAAGCGGTAGCTGATGGTCAGATGATTACAGGTGGTAGTGGTGGAGGACCCTCTGCTGGTGGATATCTTGAAGCTCCTACCTCAGAAGTCTGTGCAGAGGTTGTCAGGAAAGTGCTAGGCCTATCAAGGGTCACAGCAACCTCATTGAGAGCCTACACTGAACCGACTGGTACTGATTTCTCATTAGAGGTAGCTGTCGAAAATCTGAACGATACTCTTGGGAACATTCTCTCTACAGATATTGAGGTAGTAATTGCTCAGGTCTATGGATTTGGTAATAGAACGCTTGTCGATACAATAGAACTCACAGATGTCAATCATGATGGGAACTATACAGGTTATATCAGTGATCTTGAAAATGGACAGTATGTAGTTGACATTGAAGTTGAAGACTCTAATGAAACTCTTGAAGTTGTTAGGGAGGTTGAGGTTTTTGAGGTGGGAATAGAACCGATCGACCTTGTCCTTTTTTCAACAGTTGCATTTGGTAGTATTGTTGTCATAGTTCTTGTCGTTGCCCTGAAGAGGAAGAAGTGATAAGATGATCTACTCAGGAGGTTTGAGATAGTAGACCTCCCAATGGTCTGGATTAGTATACCCGAGCTTCAATGCTAATTGGATTGAAGGTTCGTTTGCTGCGTCCCATTGTGGCACTATTCCTTTCTCCATAGCATGGATTAGAAGGGCGGCTGATGCAGCTGTGGCGAGACCCTTCCTTCTGTGCTTAGGGTCTGGCGTATCAACCTGAATCTCGAACTCCTCCGTAAAGGGTGTTAATGTTGAAGCCATACATACTACTTTGTCATCGTATTTGATACAATAAGCGATACCCGTATTATAGAAATTCTCAGAGCTACCAAAGAAGGTAGGAATATGCATCGCCTGTCTCTTGTCAATTCGTTTTATGGTTTCAAGATCCATTTGCTCGAGTTTATAGCCTCCTGGTAATTGCTCTCTAAGCTGCCGCAATTTCTCAATATCGAGATATTTTGGAGAGAGTAATGTCCTCTGTTGGACACCCAATCGATTACCCCACAGTTTTTTGATTAATCGTACCCATTTTTCATTCGGTCCAAATACAAGCTGCAGAGGTTCAATCATTTGAATGAGCTCTTCAGCATCTGAACTATTACTATCTCCAGCGATTGCATTTATGATCGCGAGTTGAAGTCTAGCAACAGTTGGACTTTCAAGGGAATTGACCCAGACATTACCTCTTCCTTGATCAAGTGCAGGGAAGATTATTGCACGACCTTTTGTGTGGGAATCAAAGAGATGGCGTATCTTACTTCTATCTTCATCAGCCCAAGCAACAATCATCCTTAATCACTGATATCCTTTGAGAGGTTCTCCGTTTGCTGGGACAACACAATTCACATTAGGTTTCATGTCGCGTAGCTTCTTGCAGAATGATTTAGGGCTTCTCAAAAACCAGTGCATTGGCACAATCGTTGGGAGGGGCTCTTGTAGATTCATTATCATTTCCTGGGCTTTCTTTGGGCTTGCTGCAAAAACACCACCAATGGGAATTGCTAGAACATCCACAGTCAATGACGGAAACCCTTCAAATGACACTGCGTCACCACAATGGGCAAGAGAAAACCCACCAATTTGGAGTACTATTGCAGAATTGAGCTCTTTTGAAAATACTCCATGAGGGAGGTTCGTGATTTCAAAGAAACATCCCTTAACCTCAATATTGTCCCCATGCTTGACCGTTTTTGTACGTTCCTCCCATTTCGAGAATTTGTCTGTAACCTGTTCATTTCCTATGAGGATTGCGCGGGGATTTCTAGTCAGAAATGTATCCACACCCCCAACATGGTCGGAATGTCTGTGAGTGCAATAGAGAATGTCACCATCACGATCTCCTGATTTCTTGTTCTGAGGGTCGATTAGTATTTTACACACTGAGGTTTCAATGAAGAATCCTGATTGTCCTAGAAAAGTGATGACCGGTCGTTCCTTCATGTTTACCACTCGATACTATGTTGCAGACTGGTTGATAAAGAAAGCCCTCTCAAAACGCATACTTTCTTGTCCGGTGTTCGGTAAGACGAAGAGTGAGTAGAAGGAAGTCTGATCCATAAGTTCGAAGAATTAGACCAATCTCGGCGAGCAATCCAGGTAGCTCAATCCGTACATATTCGAAAAGATCCTCCTCAGACTCCTGAAGAGCTGCCATCATGTTGGAAATGTGCGTATGAACCGCTCCCTTGCTAATCTTGCCAGAGTCACTGAGCATCCAGTTCTCTAACGCACCTTGAATCTCCTGACCAACAATGTCAGAGTCTTCAACCACCTCAGAGGTAACTCTAGATCGCAACTTCTTACCAAATCCGGGTTTTGCTTTCAGACTGCCTAATGCCAAACGCATTTCGTCAAGAGGAACTTGAGGATGGAGTTCCTTTCCTATCTCATTGCCAACCAATAAGCGACGATACGCTCGTCTCCCATGAAGTTTCAGTGATGAAACATACCCCTTGGCTTCCATATCTCTAAGATGCGATCTGAATGTGACTTCAGGCATTAAAGATCGAGCCGCTGAAAGCTGGAGATACCTCTGATATAGTGTTTCCTCTGTTTCTACAACAGCCCATCCAAATGAGCGCATTATATCAAGCTCAAGAGATGTTGGGCTGTTAGTCTCGCCTCCACTCTCAGGCAATGTGATACCCCAGTATTATGTCTGAATTCACAATAGTTCTTCTAATAAATGTTCTAATAATTTTCACATTTGGCGCAAATCAGAAGTAGCTTTGATGTTCATGTTCTTTACCCATGGAAATTGAAACTGAAACTATCTATGACCTACTCGCGGTAGACGATTATGATAGATTAGCTACACTCATTGATAATATACTGAGAAGAGATATCCAGTCGAAGGATGATTGGGAGAGGCTAGTTTCGATTCTCGAAGTGGCATGTTTGGAAACCTATCACAAACACTGGTTGAAGACGCATCATATCATTCTCTCGATATTTAGAATGCCAGAACTTCGTGGTGTTGACCGTTCACTTTTC
>JBHLOX010000117.1:6349-8455 GCA_048940045.1 Promethearchaeota archaeon | reverse complement strand
TTCGATGCCACACTGGCTATTGTTGCAGGTGCAGTTGGTGCTGCAGTTGTGATTCTTGTTGGTGGATTCGTACTGCTTAGGCAGAAATAGTTTACAATGTAGGGGACAATTCGTCCCCTCCTTCCCTATTTTTTCAGAATTAATCAGATGATGATTCCTCCTCTCAGCATATCACAAATTGCGTGAAAGAGAGGTCCTTTAATTGGAATCACTGCTAGACAGTGAAGGGATTTCTAGATGAAGCTTGACAGACAGCGAATTGAACTGATTCTTCTCTCCATTGTCCCACTTCTTATTGGTGCTGGACTTGCTTCCGTGATTATCACTTCAAGTGGATTCGGAGATATTGTCACCAATAATTCACAGCAATTTTCGTTAACAGATATTGTAATTCAGATCGTTTTGTCAACAGGATTGGGAACACTGGTTGTGGTTTCTCTCTTCTATGTAATTCAGAAACGTGGACCTCAAGCGAGAAGAACAATTATCGCCTTCATCGTGTCTCCACTACTGACCGTGTCCTTCTTTGTCTTCGGTCAGTCCCTACTCCTCATAATCATAAAAGGAGCCACTCAGTCTATTTGGCCGAGTCTTCTTTCTATAGCTACTTTAGGAATTCTTCTGATGTCATTTGCATTCATTATGATGGACTCCATTCCTTCTTACTTCCGGAATTTCTTTGTTGCTTTCTATGGAAGTGTCTTTGGGACATTTCTTGGGACAATTTTCATTACAACAAGTATGTTTGTTCTCGTCATCTCAGTTATCGCTGAGGATTATTTCCTCACTAAGTTCTCTCCAGTAGCTGAATCTGCTCATCTAATTGATACACCTGGTGCAGACCCCTTCGATTACACAAGGATAGAGTCAAAATCAGCTGCTATAGGAGTAGGTGATTACATAGCATTCTCTCTGATTTCTGCACATTCTTTGATGTTTTTCCCATTTCACGTATGGGTGATGTCTATACTTCTGGCAATTGTCGGGATCACGATCAACATGACAGTGATTGCTCGAGAACATGAGATTTTACCCGGAATACCTCTTCCCGCAATACTTGCACTTTTTCCTTGGGTTGTTCATTTGGTATCATTACCCTTTCTAATCTGATATGATTGCTGCGCGAAGCAAAAGGAACTTATTGACAACCTTGACATTTTCGATTGTGATCAATGATGATATCGAGCGAACGCGCCCAAAATGTCATTGTTTCGTTTGTTATCATTGCCGCTGTGGTGAGTTCAGTCTTACTTATCAGTAATGGACAATACTATAGTGGCAGCTACTTGCTGGCCGGGAGAATGGAAGTTAGCCTGGAGGAATTGGTGGTTTCTGACATTGACCCAGAAAATGCATCAATCTATCCAGTCATATCAATGACTTTCAATTTTCACACCGATTCTCCAATAGAGGGCGATGTTCGGTTAACTTACATTGAGGCAGCTTTGTGGCTTAATAATGATCGCCTCTCCTATACTGTTTTCAATGGATATCTAAACAATGATGCTACTAGGGTGCTTCATCCGGGCTATGATCGAAATTTCACTCTAGCAACCAGATTGAATTCAAACACTGATAGGAACTCGGTTTTTGATGCAGATGGTAATGATACATGGAACTGGTATATCAGATTTGGGTACTCCTTTATCACTTTCAATGAGGCACGTTCATCGGTAACCCGAACTCTGTACTTTAACTGGACTGCTACAACAATAATCTAGATCTACATCAACCAAGTCCTTTTTTCATTTTGCTAATGCGCTCAACTGAAACTGGATCCACTTCTCGAATATGGGCCAATTCAACTGAAACCAAATCCAAATAGAATGTCAAAGCTAACATTTCCTCTGTCTTGTTAGAACTTCCTATGCTCAAACGAATTGGAGAGTATCCTTCCTCCTCATAGAGGGTGGTTGTAATGTCCATCCTTTTGCTGACTCTATCTTTCTCATATGAACTTCGAAGGAACACAGGTTTGATATAGAATTCATTCTCGGCTACAAAGCTCTCAATCTCATTGTGATTGGATTCTGGTATCTCTGAGAAGAAAGCCATGGTTTTTGCATTCTCATTGATCTGAGTTTTTGCTCTATAGGCAACTGGCAC
>JBHLOX010000117.1:0-6249 GCA_048940045.1 Promethearchaeota archaeon | reverse complement strand
GCGGCCAGGGTTTCTTCTGTGTTTCCACTATAACTGACTGCTATTACTGCCCAGCTCGAGTCCACATATGCCGGTAATGAATACTCTCGATTTGGTACAATTGGAATTGTAGCAGACTCACGAAGGAGTGCTTGAACATAGTGTCCCGCAATAGCGCTTCCCCCCATTCCCAACAACGAAATGCCTTCCAGTCCACTATCATGTAACCGGAAACATGTGTCTTTTATGCTTTGATCAATTTTGACTCTTGAGAGTAAATTTGGAAAACTTTTCACCATCTCATGCATTTTTTTGAAGTTGTCTTCCGCCACTTTGTCACACTCGTTGGAAACTAGTGCATTGGTCACCTTTAAGATAATCCCTCAAACACAAAGGGTAAGACTCATTTACATTGCAATTGATTCTCCTTCAATAATGAGTGGGTGATTTGAAAGCCGAATCCATTGAATTCTCATCCGGGGATTTCAAACTGAAAGGAGTTCTCACTCACAGTGAATCCTCTGATATTACTGGTGTTGTCATTCTACATCCTCATCCCCTTTTTGGAGGGGATATGAATAATCATGTGGTCCATACTTTGGAACATGTGTTTCTCGAAGAGAATTTTACAACACTTCGATTCGGTTTTAGAGGTGCCTCCACATCACCACAGGGATATTCCGGTGTTGGAGGGGCAGTCACAGATGCAGTGAATGCAATCAAATATTTGCGGACATCAACAGAGATTAGGGATGTAGGCATTGCTGGCTACTCATTCGGTGCTTCTGCAGCGTTACTAACTGCTTTACTAGAGCCCCCTCCATTTCTCGTTAGTCTTAGTGCATCGATAGATCTGATCTTGGAGGGAGGGTTTGATACTGGACAACTCTCAAACATTCATTGCCCTGTTTTGATGTTCCATGGAGAATCAGATAGAATGATTCCTCCTAATGACCTCATACTACTAAGGGAGCTTTTACAACTAGATGAAAAGAACTCTGTTTTACTCGAACGAGAGGGTCACTTCTATCAATGGTCACTGCCATCTGTTTCAGCTATTCTCCGCTCCTTTTTGAAGAATCTAGCAATTTAGTCCACAAATGAACTCAAGGGTATCCTTAAGTAGCATATTATTTGCTCCCGACTCGGTCGACCAATGATGTTGAAGGCTTTGGTGTTTGATATGGATGGGACAATCACCCATCTGACTCTTCCTCTGGAAGCGATGAGGAGAGACACCAAAGAATACTACATTTCAAAGGGGGTTCCTCATACTCTCTTTGAACCAGCTGACGGAATTTCAAGCTCGACAGATAAGGCTCGAAATTACTTCTTGAATAATGGTTACGACCTAGAAGATTGGGCTGCCATGGAGTTGGAAGTAGATTCCATACTCAGTCAACATGAGGGGTTTGCTGCAGCCGCAGCAACACTAATCGAGGGGTCCATTGAGGTTGTGCAACAACTTCGTGACGCTGGATTCAAGCTCGCAATCTTGACGAATAATGGCAGACCAGCCCTCGATAAGATCATGAGAAAGATCCCTCTCCAAGAGAACTTTGATCTCATACAAACACGACATGAGTCACCAAAACCCAAACCCTTCCCAGATGGACTCTTGAAGATAGCTTCTGAATTGGACGTAGGTCAGTCAGAGGTTGTTTATGTTGGAGACGCAATCATTGATGGCACAGCTGCTAAGAGAGCTGGGATCGAGTTCTGGGGGGTGTCCACCGGTGAAACGCATGCGGATGTCCTCCTTGAAGTTGGAGCATCCAAGGTGTTCTCATCATTAGATGGAATTTTGGAAGCCGCACTCGCAGCACGAAATTTGTGATACCATCAAAGATATGTGGCCATTTGTTAAGGCCTTTGAAACCATGATGACATGTCGAAAATCCCGTTTCTAGTAGATTTCTTCGCTTTGAAACATCCGACGATGTTATTTAAGGAAGCATCTTCGAAACGGCGTCTAGTAGCGCCCCAATGCATCTCTAGAAGGTGTGTTCGTCAAGGGGTGCTCGACTGAAGGTTATATACGCCTTCGCGTAAGTATCCTATGTGACAATCAGTACGAGAACATCCCCACAAGCGGAAAGCACGCTCGAGGTTAACGACTCAATGACAATAGATGAGGGTACATATCTGGTTCTACGGTCAGCTTCAGGTGCATTCACCTGTCGCTACCCTCCAGTTCCTAAAAAATGGAACCCTGTTGATCGGCCTCATGTTGCTCTGCTTCTTCCTGATGCTGGTGGAATATTCTCTGTCTTCTTGTCTAAACCTGAGAATACCGAATCCAAATTAGAGCAATCGTTAGAGGTTGCTGATCTAAATCGAATTCCTACCAAATCAATTATCGAGATTCGTCACAGCAATGCACAACTTGCCTATTATCGTCGAGACAATGGTTCTTGGACGAAAGTTGCAGAGGCGAGTGACCCCTTTGTGGTTGAGGTGTTCTCACACGGATATGCTCCTATTGTAATGAACATGATCCCTCAGATGTAGGACAATCCCATTTTCTCCCTTTATGACTTCTCAAAGAATTAATTTGAAGGTGAGGAGAAGCGCCAGAAAAATTGAGGTTCGCATGGTTGCTTGAGGAGGAGAGGATGTTAGGATTTCAGGAGGGAGTTGGCGCCTCTCAACACTTCACTTCATGTTTTTTCTACAAAAGTATATAATAATTGTGGTAATAACCACAATTTTGGTACAAAATCATTGCGAACTTCGCAAAAAACATCCTAAAACTCGGGGGTAAGCTCGCAAATAAAGCCGCTCACGCAAAATCCTTCTTCCCTTCGTGACACCTCTTTCCCTGTGACATCATTTCTGTCGACTGCCCTCAGTCCGACTAGTGTATGTGGATAAGGATCCAATCCCTCTCTTTGAAATTTATCGATGGCCTTCAAAATACCAATCTTCGGTGCTGTATTGACTTCGATATCCATCTATAATATTCTTGACACTCATGATTATCGTGTTCTCACCTGCTGAGTGAGATCCCCAATTGAAATTACAGATTCCCCCGCCGCCACCACTCCCGACCACAGTTAGTGTGGCCTGTCCGAGTTCTCCTTGCGACTCAACTATTGAAGTCAATGTCTGATAGGACCCAGTCCTAAACACATATTCCTCATGAATGAAGATTGCTAACACTCCCTCTGGACTAAAGCTTACTTTTCGGGTCACTTTCGCATAGTTGTGAGAAAGATAATCGATTACCCTGTTTATATACTGTCTATCAAAGGCAAGTGTCTTCAAATGTCAATTCTCCCAAGAGGAGATTGACCTGAAGAGATATAGACTCTCTGATAATGATATAGGCTCGCTCGAAGTCTTTGGCTCGTAATTTGTAGTAAGACTATTCGCAATCTGACATTTGCTTAAATATATTCTAAGCAATACTATCTACAAGGGCCAGGGGGCCTTTCTCTCTCAGAAGCAGTTTCTCTCCTCCTTCCATGTTCTCTACGGCCCCCTACTCTCCCTTTTCATTCTAATTATCTCAGGTGAAGTGATAGCTGTACAAGATGAGAATAAATTCTGGAAATGTTTCGAGCCATTATTAATCAGGAGCTGAAAACTATGGAGAACCCCCAAATCTCTTGGAAATTCGTGATACCGATTCAGATACTTGTGATCATCACGATATCAGTTACGGTCATATTCACCTACATGGGAGCTTTTCCATTTGACACAAATCTTGGTGTCTATCGAATCCTCCCAGGAGGAATATTGGTTGATTTCATCTGGCTTTACTTCTTCTCCATCGTCATTGGTCTGATAGTCTATTTTGCGTCGCCAATGTTTTCTGTACTTTTCTGGCGGCTCCATCGAGTACTCACTAGCAATAATTACAACTACTATGTTCAAGAACTAGGTAACGAAACGATGTCGACTTCTCAGCCTAGACGGATGATTTTGCCTGCCTTTGTGGCACTTGGAATCTCATACTCCATCTCGAATATTAGATTTCTTGCGAACACAATCTTCGTGTCAGAGAGTTTTGGTACACTTGCGTCTGAGGCTCAAACGATTGTCATTAGTATGGCGCTTCTCTTCATCCTTCTGTTACTATCTGGTTTCATCACATTTCTGTTTGCTCCAATGTGGCTGATGCAAGACAAGGGTTTAGTTTGTGAGCTGAAGACGAAACCAAGGATGACAGCTGATATTGAAGGTGTTGGAAATTGGTATCTCAAGATGATGAAAGGCTTTGCAGGGATTTCAACTGTTGTTGCTTACATATTCACGATTTTTCAAACAGTAGAGTGGTACCAGTTTGTACTAACATCTCCACCTGAAGGTGGCTTCACCCTTTTGATATTTCTCATCCCTGTAGTTGCTGTGATTGTTTCACCACTTCTTGCTCTGGGACCTATCTCAGTTGTCTATGTGCTGTATGAGAAATCATTAGTAAAAAACATGCAGTCGCTATCCACACATATACAAAAAGATAATCTTAGTACTATTGAGATAGATTTGAAGAAGTCGTTATAGGTCAAGGACTACTCAGGTGGAAAGGTGAAGTTGTACAGATTCTCTTCTGTGCTCTCATCTCTTCCAAATCTTACTTTGGCTCCATAACGGTTCATTAGGAGTTTGATAGTGAATAAGTCTAGATCCAATGCAATCTGCCCACGAAGCTCCTCTCCCTCTATGAATGTTCGTAGACCTTGCGGAACTGGTTTTCCTCTACATCTTAATTCGATACTTCTTGGTGAATCATCATCCGCAACACTGACTTTGATATGTGGTAGCTCATCCAGTCTATTTTTCACTTGAAAAGCAATAACGCTATGAAATGCAAGAGGGAGTAGATTATCTCCTCTTACAGTAAGGGGTCCTTGATGGATGATTTCCGATGTGAATGCATCTTCTCCTAGAAGTTTTTTTGCGGACTTAATTGCATCCTCAACAGCTTCTGGAAGGTTAACCGGCCATAAAGTCTGATGAAGGCTTTCCTTTATTCTAGTGAGTTGAACTACTTGTTGATTCACCATTGCTGCTTCTCTAGTAAGGTCACTGGCAGCTGCACGAGTTTTAGTATCATCTTCACTATTCTGAGCAGCCAGCTCCAAAATGTCAAGATAAGTAATCATAGCTTGCAGTAAATTACCCATCTTGTGAGTCCACATGTTGAGATAGAACTCACTTTCCTGCTTTGATATTCTAAGTTCGCGCGTGCGTTGTGTTACTAGGCGCTCGAGAAACCTATGAGGTTCAAGGATTGATGTGATGAACTGAACAGACCCAATCAGGAGGAAACCAGAGATTACTGAAGCCATCCAGAGAAGTTCAGCTATTTGAAGTGGGTTCCAGAGAACAATGATGAAGCCAGTACCTATAGTCCAAAGTCCCAGTGCCAATAGGAGTGTTAAATCGAAAATGTTTCTAGTCTTCCACCATTTATACAAGAATCGGAGTAGCGCGATGATCTGAGATGCTAAATATCCAATTGAAATCACTCCGCCTATCAATGTTAGTCCTTCAACACCTCCTATTTCTGAAACCATTATGAATACTGGTTCGGGACTGAGGAATAGCCATAAGTTGATGAGTGGTATAATGAGTGCACCCCAAATGACGAGTAGATTTTTGATAGATTTCTTGGGTTTGATTTCACCAGCGAATGAGCCAAGTAGAATGCTTGGAACAACAGCAAGAACTAATGCCATTCCGAATGTTCGATTTCTATCTCTATCTGAAATTACTCCTGCCCAGAGTTCTGACGATGGATGGGTTATCAAAAATAAAAATGACCAAAGTACAATATCAACACCTAGCAGAATCAACATGAGGTGCCTTATTTCACGACTTTGAACATATGCAACAAATGAGTATGTGGAAACAGCCATAGCTGATACTGCTAGTCCTATAGTGAGAATAGTCAACCAGAATGAGAAAGTAGCCAGGTCTATGATGATCCATGCTGTTCCTGAGAATGCAGTGATTACAAAGAGTGCAGTTAGGAGAATGAATAGCACTGCAACTATGACCTTTACCCATCTTGGGCTTTCGTCTTTCTCCAACTATTTCACTCTCAAAGGTGACTCGCTCACATCTGGACTTTACACTATGAACAATGAATGCCATAAACTTTCCTTTTTTCAAATGATTGGAAAGATATCAACAATCCTTATATGCTATTAATTTATAATACGTCTAGGACAGGGGGTCCGAATCGCGACCATCATGAATACTGTCACTCCCTCCCTCTCTCTCAAAACGTCCGACCCGACTGGCGAACTACTCGCTTGTTTT
>JBHLOX010000116.1:0-8532 GCA_048940045.1 Promethearchaeota archaeon | reverse complement strand
GACTTACTCTATAGACGTGGGTACGATTACTTCAGACGTCTCCCCGATGACAAAGAGATATTCTGGATGATTCATTCGTCCGGTAAGTTGATCCATTCGGTGAGCACGGACTGGAAGAAACGTGGAGTTATGATTGACTATACGGACAACACTGTCTACAGTGTTAACACACAGTATGCAGGAAACACAATTGGACTGAAGAAACTCGCCCTGAGACTTGCCATTCGTAAGGCTAACCGTGAAGGTTGGCTTGCTGAGCACATGTTTCTGATGGCTGTTCATGGACCTTCTGGTCGCAAGACATACTTCACTGGGGCGTATCCCTCAGGATGTGGAAAGACCAGCACATCAATGGTCCGTGGAAACACCATTGTGGGAGATGATCTTGCATATCTTCGTGTTATGGACGGTAAGGTTAGAGCAGTCAATGTAGAACGTGGAATTTTCGGAATCATCCGTTCAGTGACTCAGAAAGATGATCCAGTGATATGGGATGCTCTACATACGAGAAGACCTGCTATCTTCTCTAATGTACTGGTGACAGAGGATGAGGGTATACGCTGGTTAGATGATGGATCTGATCCTCCGGAGATAGGCATCAATCACTCAGGTGAATGGTTCCCCGGTAAGGTTGACCGCCATGGTCAGGAAATACCCTATGCAAATAAAAATGCGAGATACACAATTGGTCTCGAGGGTCTCGCAAATCTAGATGACGCGCTTGAGGATCCCCGTGGTGTTGAGGTGGGTGGAATCATCTATGGAGGTCGTGATAGAGACACCTGGGTTCCTGTCCAACAGTCACTAGACTGGGAACACGGAGTCATCACAATGGGAGCTAGTCTTGAGTCTGAAACCACTGCTGCGACACTTGGGCCCAGTGGAGTACGGAAGTTCCAACCCTTCTCCAACCTCGATTTCATATCAATCCCCCTAGGTAAGTACATACAGAATCATCTTGATTTCGTCAAAAATGCTGACAAGGTTCCTGAGATATTCGCAGTCAACTACTTCCTTCGAGATAAGAATGACAACTTCATCACCGATAAACTGGATAAGACCGTCTGGTTGAAGTGGATGGAACTCAGAGTTCATGGTGAGGCTAACGCAATCAAAACGCCAACTGGCTACATCCCCCTCTATGAGGACCTGAAAGAACTATTCCGGTATCATCTTGACAAAGACTACACACGTGATGAGTATGACGCTCAATTCACAATACGTGTACCTGAGCTACTAGCCAAAATTGATCGAATCGAGAAAACCTATAGAAAGACTGTGGATGATACACCCCAACTATTGTTTGACCTTCTAGATGAACAACGCACTAGACTTCTCGAAACCCAGAAAGAGATTGGTGACTGCATCTTACCGTCATCCTTCATGTGAACAATTGTGAAGCTGGTATTTTCAAAATGTAACCTCTTATCGTCATTTTTTCCCCAAATAAAATGCGCATTCCATCATTCTTCAAAAAATGTATGTTTTCGGACATTTCTATTCTGAGATTGTAGGAAACAGCTATCCAATATGTTGCCATTTATCGGTTGCAATATCGGCAAGCATATAGTCAATTAATTTTCCCATCTTTAGCATCAGAAATCGACAATTTGGTCTTGATGCTGCCAATCGACGTCGACATTTCCGGTGGCATCAAGCTAGTCCTACCAAATATCGTCGAACCAGAGCTCAAGGAAATCCACGTGGTCGTTACGGAGGACAGTACATGACTACAGAAAGACAGCCAAAATCAAGTACTATAATTAGCAAAGACACTATCAAGTCAAATGAAGCCCTCGTAGTAGGAGGCGGAGTTGCTGGAATGCAAGCAGCACTCGATATAGCAAACCAAGGCTTCAAGGTCACCCTCCTCGAAAAGACACCTTCCATTGGTGGCCGTATGGCTATGATTGACAAGACTTTTCCAACCTTGGACTGCAGCGCTTGCATTCTCACACCAAAACTAAGTGAGGTGGCAAGACATCCCAACATCGATCTTCTTACTTATGCTGAGGTCAAATCTGTGCAAGGTGAAACAGGTGACTTCATGATAAGAGTTCACAAGAACTCTCGTTTTGTTGATGAAGACAAATGCTCGGGATGTGGCGAATGTATACCTGTTTGCCCAGTAGAAGTTCCCAACGAATTTGATCAGGGTCTTGGATTCAGAAAAGCCATCTACACCCCATTCCCACAGGCTACTCCAAACGTTGTAACAGTAGATAAGAAAGGTGATCCAGCATGCCGCTCGACATGTCCTGCGGGAGTTAATGTGCAGGGCTTTGTAACGATGATGAAACATGGAAAGATGGATGAAGCCATTGAAATTGTGAGGAGAGCCATCCCATTTCCCGGAGTTCTAGGTCGTGTCTGTATTGGATTCTGCGAGGGTGAATGTGAACGCGGAATGCATGACGAGAGCATCAGCATCAGAAATCTCCACAGATTCCTCGCAGACTATGAGAGGTCACACTGTGTTGCTCCAGTTGAATCAAAAATCGATAAGAAGGAGCGAGTAGCTGTTGTGGGTGGAGGACCCGGCGGTATTAGTTGTGCTTATCACCTAGCAAAGATGGGTTATCCAGTTACAATCTTTGAGGCACGTGAAAAAGCTGGAGGAATGTTGAGATATGCTATTCCAGAATATCGCTTGCCTCGCGAAATCTTGGATGAAGAGATTCAACGCGTAATTGACATGGGTGTCAAAATTAAGACAAATAGCAAGGTATCTTCTATTCATAATCTCATGGAGAAAGGTTTCAAAGCTGTCTTTGTCGCTACTGGCGCTTGGAAGAGCAACAAACTCAAGATCGAGGGTGAGGAGTCAGACGGTGTTGTCCATGCTATTGATTTTCTTGAGCGAGTGAATAAAGGCGAGAACATTGAGATTGGTAAACGAGTGGCAGTCATCGGAGGTGGGGATGCTGCTGTTGATTCTGCTCGGACTGCAATTCGTCTTGGTGCTAGAGAAGTGACCCTAATCTATCGTAGGTCACATGTTGAGATTCCTGCGATCCCTGGCGAAGTTGAAGACGCAAAAGAGGAAGGCGTAAAGTTCATGCTACTGACCACTCCAGTAGAGATTCTCTCACGCAAGGGTAAGCTTGTCGGGGTACGATGCGTGAAGATGCGTCTGGGTGAACCCGACCACTCAGGTCGCCGTCGCCCTGTCCCAATACAGAATTCTGAATTCACCATGGCAGTTGACACCATGATTGTCGCTATTGGACAATCCACTGATCAAAAGGGGGTACAAACTGAACTCAGCTGCTCTGAGTGGGCTACCATCAAGGCCGATCCAATAACACTCGAAACTAATGTCCCAGGAGTTTTTGCTGGTGGTGATGTTGTTCTTGGACCTCTCACAGTCGTGAAGGCTGTAGGGCATGGTAAAGAAGCTGCAATATCCATTGACCGCTACATTCGTGGTGTGGATATCAAAGAAGGAAGAAGAAATGGGATCCATCGGGTACAGTCCTTCGAAGTTGACAAGACAGGGATCCCCTTTGAGAAACGAGAAGCAATGCCAAAACAGGCTGTTATTACAAGAGTTCGAAAGTTCACAGAAGTCGAACTTGGTTTCAATGAAGCAATGGCTGCAGCTGAAGCTGAACGTTGTTTGGGATGTGCTGTCTGTTGCGAGTGTGAGCGTTGCGTTGCTGCCTGTACACGAGATGCGATAGATCACTCTATGGAAGATAAAGTCATTGACCTCCATGTGGGCGCGATTATTCTGGCAACTGGGTACAAGCTCTTTGATGTAGAGGAGTATCCACAACTTGGTTATGGTCGACTACCAAATGTCATCCACGCAATGGAGTACGAGCGACTCATCAATGCCGCGGGTCCGACTCATGGTCATCTGGTCCGACTCACTGATGGCAAGGTTCCCAAGAGCATTGGTTTCATACAATGTGTTGGTGCTCGTGATGTCCAGAAAGGTGTGCCTTACTGTAGTCGTGTATGTTGCATGTACGGAATCAAAAATGCGGTAATGGCTAAGGAGCACCATCCGGATACAGAAGTGACCATATACTACGCTGACATCAGAGCCTTCGGAAAGGGATTTGAGGAGTTCTATGAGATGGCACGTACACGCTTCGGAGTAAACTTTGTGCGTGGTCGAGTTGCAGAAGTCCTGCACAACAAGGAGAGGGATTCACTCTCTGTAAGATTTGAAAATACTGAGACTGGTTTTCTACAGCAGGTGGATCACGATTTGGTTGTGATAAGCCCTGGAGTCCAACCTCCAGATGGCCTTGCAGACATAGCTGTGGAACTCAATATGAACCTCTCAGAAGAAGGGTACGTCCGTGTTGAAGACTGCATGACGAGACCCGTTGATACATCCATTGACGGTGTATTTGTTTGTGGATGTGCTGATGGCCCAAAGGATATCCCTGACTCCGTGTCAGCCGGTAGTGCTGCGGCCATGAGAGCTACGATCGTACTATCAAAAGTTGATGAAGAATAATGAATGGAAAGTGGTGAAAAATGTCACAACAAACTAAGGACCAACCTCCAATCAACCATGCACCTAGCTCGTCCTTCGCTAAGGAAATTTCGAATGAACCTGGCGGCGAAGGAATCATGCAATGCATCCAATGTGGTATGTGTACGGCATCGTGTATGGTTGCTAGTAAGACTGAACGCTATCGTCCACGCAAGCTCATTCAGAAGATTCTCCTCGGAAAACGAGAAGAAGTTCTTTCGAGTGAGTTGCCATGGCTTTGCATGACATGCAGACTCTGCGAGGAACGATGTCAAGAGGATGTTGACCTATCAGAGATATTCACAGCTGTGCGAGAAATGGCTGCTCGTGAGGGTTACATCCCTCATGTCTTCCAAAACACAATTGACAAGGTGCTTGAGGATGGTTGGTTGCTCAATGATGCTTATACAGATTTCGAGGAAGATGATCGTGATGATCTAGGACTTGACACTGACTTAGGTTGGAACAATGAGTTTGTCAAGAAGCTCAAGAAGCGATACTTCGAGGGAGGTGTAGAGAAATGAAGGAGTTCATTCTTTACACAGGTTGCACCACGCCTGTCAGACTCCCAGCATACGAGAGAGCAGTACAAGTAGTCTTGGAGAAGCTTGGTGTTCGTCTTACCACTATGAAGGATGCCAACTGTTGCGGAGCACAGTATGTCGAGTCGGTCAATCATGTTGCGTTTGCTGCAATGAGTGGTAGAATTCTGGCTCTAGCTGAAAAAGCGGACAAGGATATCATTGCTATTTGCGGTGCTTGTTCGGGGTCTCTAAAGCATATCAAACATGATTTGGACAACAATCCAGAACTCCTCGCAGAGGTTAACGATATCCTAGAGGAGGAGGGATTGAAATACACCGGGAAGGTGCAAGTAAAACATCTTCTCCAGATCTTCAGGGAAGATATTGGTTATGATGCCATCAAGTCTGCGGTCGTGAATCCATACAAGGATATTCGTCTAGCCGCACACTATGGATGCCATGTGACACGACCTGAAGAGATTGTTCAGGTGGATGATGCTGAGAATCCGACAATCATTGATCGAATTGTCGAGGCTGTAGGCGGGACTGCTGTCGACTACAATGGCAAAACTCGCTGTTGTGGTGGACCTCTGCTTGCAATGGATGAGGAGGTCGGGAATGCAATAGGTCGTGACAAGATAGAGAACGTCCGTGCTGAGAATGTAGATGGAATTGTAACGGCTTGTGTGTTCTGTGATATTCAATTGACTCAAGTACAGTTCGGAGAGGAGGCTGGAGATAAACCGAAGATTCCAGTCATCACACTCCCTCAATTCTTGGGCCCTGCCCTGGGAATCGGTGAGGACTTGTTAGGAATTCAACTGATCAAGATTAACCCTCAAGCAATTCTCAAGGCTCACTAGGAGTAAAACTAACATGACAGAAAACAACGAAGCTAGAATCGGTGTGTTCGTGTGCCATTGTGGCCATAACATCGCTGGTACTGTAGATGTCAAAGAAGTTGCAGAGATGGCCTCGAAGTTACCAGGAGTTGTATATTCTACTGATGAGATGTTCATGTGCTCAGATGCTGGACAGAATCTAATCAGGGAGAAAATCGCTGAGAAGAATCTCAATCGTGTAGTTGTGGCAAGTTGTTCTCCACGGATGCACGAGCCTACCTTTAGACGAGTTGTAGAAGAGGCCGGTGTAAACCGGTACTTGTTCGATCAAGTCAACCTCCGAGAACATGTTTCTTGGTGTCATATGCGAGAACCAGAACTTGCTACAGAGAAGGCTAAAGATCTCGTGAGAATGTCCGTTGCGAGGGCAGCCAAGTTGGAGAACCTTCCGGTAAAGAGGGTAAACGTCCTGCCTTCAACTTTGGTTGTGGGTGGTGGTATAGCCGGATTAAGAGCTACATTGGATATTGCAGAGAGAGGCTTTGATGTCATTCTCGTCGAGAAGAACTCAGAGTTAGGTGGAAATGTTGTAAATTGGACTCATCTATTCCCCTCGAATCAGTCTGGCGTCGATGTCATTGTGCCTCTGGTTAAAGCAATTAAAAATCACAAGCGAGTCAAGGTACTTTTGGAGAGCAAGGTGTCTGCCTTTGAGGGATACATTGGTAACTTTAGTGTCACGGTTAGGAACCTGAAGACTGAAAACGAAAAGAGGTTTGAGGTGGGCACTGTGATTATAACCACCGGGTTTGAACCATTCAAGCCTGAAGGTTACTATGGCTATGGTGAATCGCCCGATATTCTTACACTGGCAGAGCTTCAAAAACTACCACCAAGTGATACTCTCCTAGTACCAAGTTCTGGAAAGCCCGTGAAGAAACTCGTTTTCATTGGTTGTGTAGGGTCTCGAGAACCTGGAGTCAAAGGACACGAACATTGCTCACGGCATTGTTGCTCAGCAACAGCGAAAGCAGCTGGAGACTTAAGAAGCCGAGTGGATGAGGCTCTGGTTCTTTATCAAGACATACGAACTTACGGTTCAGGACATGAAGAGCTTCATCGACTGGCTAGACAAAAGCATGTCATCTATAGCAAGTTTCCCAAGGATAGGAAACCAAAAGTGACCGTAAAGAACGGCAAAATCAAGCTGAATTGGTTTGATGTTCTTGCAGGAGAGAACCTCGAGTTTGAACCTGATATGATTGTTCTCTCAACAGCGATGGTTCCTCCAGATGACATCGAGCAGACCTCACATATGTTTAGTCTGACTCGAAGTGGTGATGGCTTCTTCAATCCTGAACATATCAAACTAGCACCGCTCACCACACATACTGCCGGTGTGATGATCGCTGGTGCTGCTCAGGCGGCAAAGAACGCGTCTGAGTCTGTAATTGATGCTAGCGGGGCAGCTGCAAAGGCAGTCGGACTTATGGCCCAAGGTGAGGTTGAGATCGAATCTACCGTCGCTCATGTTCTCCCGGAACTATGCTCCTCCTGCCACACCTGTCTGACTGCCTGCCCCTATAACGCAATCTCTATGGATGAGGAACACGACCCGCCCGTGGCTGTGGTCACTGAGGCAAAGTGCCACTCTTGCGGAACGTGCGCTGCGGCGTGTCCAAGTAGTGCAATAGTAATGTATCATTCCACAGATGATCAAATACTAACAATGGTGGAGGCTTTCCTCTGTCCTGCACCAGAAGCTGAAGGAGGTGGTTCAGCTTGACAACAGCTGAAACTGTAACAAAACATGAAGAATGGGAACCCAAAATTATGGCATATTGTTGCAACTGGTGCTCATATGCAGGGGCTGACCTTGCTGGTACTAGCAGGATTCAGTATCCAACAAATGCAAGGATCCTTCGAGTGAACTGTACGGGACGTATAGATCCGCAGTTTATTCTAGCTGCACTAGAGATGGGTGCGGATGGAGTTCTTGTTTCTGGGTGTCACCCCGGAGATTGCCACTATACAAGTGGAAATCTCAAAGCTAGAGCACGATGGGCTTTGATGGAAACTGCAATAGAGCAGGCTGGAGTTGATCCTCGAAGGGTCCGTCTCCAGTGGGCAAGTGCTTCTGAAGCACAGGTCTTTGCTGATGGTGTCAGAACACTAACCGAGCAAGTGAGAGAGCTTGGTCCAATTGCGAGGGAATGGAAATGAGTCGGTTATTTACTACTTACTTCACCCAGAAACGGGGTGACATACGCGACCAGAGAAAGGCGATTAAAGATGTTCTCAAGAACGGTCCTGCTTCCATCTCAAAGATTGCAGAATCCACGTTGTACGCAAAGGACCTCGTTGTTTGGAATCTCATGGGGATGCTCCGTTGGGGCATAGTCGAAACCGTTGGTGAGGAGAACCACGAGATGGTCTTTGTACTAAAGGAGGTCTAACTAATGGCAGATCCAGTTCCTATTGCTATGGGCCAAGGTAGCTCATGTTGGGGATGTTTCCAGAGTCTGGTTGATATCCATCTCAATCTAGCTGATGTCCTTCCAGCGCTTGATATCAAATATTGGCAAGCTGTCGCTGACTTCAAGCTCCACCACCTCGAGAGCTATGAAGACAAGTCGATAGTTGTTGGTCTCTATGAGGGAATGGCTCGGACTGA
>JBHLOX010000115.1:0-8715 GCA_048940045.1 Promethearchaeota archaeon | reverse complement strand
AACACGAGTCTGGTTGATCAGACTGGTGGGCGTTGGACGGCGACTGTTTCCACAGCGGGAAAGACCGATGGCACATATCTTCTCAATGTCTATGCAGAAGGATATGCTCTTGAGAATCAGAGTCTGACAATAACAGTTAACCTAGTCTACGAAACTATGGCTCTGAATTGGAGCTGGTCTAATGGCAATAATATTTCATATCTTGAAAGCACAAATCTCTCAGTTACCTATCGATTTGTTAATGGAACTCGAATTGCTGGTGCAACAGTGACTGTGACTTTTCAAGGTACGCCATACACGCTTGCATGGGATTCAATAAGTAAAACATACTGGAGAGAGATTATTGGAACTGAATTTACTGGGGTGCCGGATAATTTTACATTAGTACTCAATGCTGGGAAACTTGGTCATGAATCCCAGTATAATGATACAAATTGGATATACATAAGAAGTTCCACCGGAGTAATATTCTCAGCAGAATACGCACCAGATTTGGATATTCTATATATCGAGAGTTTGACTATTAGTGTGACATACAACTTTAGTTCCTCGCCGATAATAGGTGCAAATGTGTCAGTAACTTTCAATGGTGAAAATCTTACACAACTAGTATTCAATCCATTATCGCAGAAATGGGAAATCACAATTCCTGGCGCCGATATTAATGTTGGAACTTGGCAACTTAATGTGTCAGCCAGAATGGATGGATATACGACTCGATTCGAAACTCCACTTCTTATTGTACAAGCTGATACACCCAAGCTTAGTAGCTCATGGATTGGTAATAGTACGATAACAGATTATGCCTCATTAGCTCCAGTCAGTATTACGGTAACAGATTCCATTGGTACACCCATCAATGATGCAACAGTGTCATTCACTGCTTTCAGTACATTCTATTCATTATCTGGAGGGAGTGGAGGAGTTTATGGTTTTGACATCGACCCTAATCAAACCAGGGGAGTTGAATCAATTACTGTATCCGTGGTCAGAACTGGATATATTACTAGTCAGATAACACTGTACCTCACTGTAGAAGCTACAACCTCATTAACACTCTCGCATGCAATTGCAGAATGGGAGGAGTGGTTTTTGATTATTGAGGCCGAGTACTTGGATACTTCCGATAACTCACCCATCATTGATGCTACGGTAAACATCACACTCGATGGAACATTGTATACACTTCTCTATGACAATGTGAGTGAGGTCTATGTAGTCAATATCACTTTGGATGTAGCACCTGCAATCTATACAATTGATGCACAAGCTTCCGCGCTTTACGCAGCACATGCTACTGACCAGTCCTCGCTCGAAGTCAAGGCAAAGGAAGTCCTTCACATAATTCTTGAATTTGCACCTCGAAGAGTAATAGCAGGACAGTTCATGGAAATTCGAGCACTCTTAATGTCCAATCTTACGGACAATGTTGTTCCAGGATTCTTGATTCAATTTAGGATTTCACTCTTTTTCGCCAATGGCACAGTAATTCACTACACAGATGGCGGCATGACCGATACCACAAACACTGAAGGTATCGCCACCTTTGGATTTGACGTGCCTGAGGGTCAGATTGATGGACTCACCGCGACTGCATCGTATGCTGGAAGTCGCGAATATTGGGATGCTGAAACCACTGAGTCCACCGGAGTTGAGGCAAGCATCATCGCACTCGTCTTCTCATTCCTGACCAGTGACATTGGTCTCATGATTGTCTTCTCAATCGCCCTACTGGGGATTGTGGCTGCAGGATACAACCGTGGTGTGAAGCCAAAGAAGAGAGCAGCGCGACGTAGCCTCGAAAATCAATTACACATGTTCAGAGACCTTGAGTCAGTTCAACACTTTATGGCTGTCTACCTCGATCGAGGAACATGTGTATTCTATCATCCCTTCACAGAGGAAAGAATTCAACCCGACCTCATCAGTGGCTTTATCGCTGCCATCACCAGCGTTTATGGTGAGATCAAGGGTGATGGAGTCAGAGGAACTCTAGAGGAGATTCAGTACCATGGTCTTCGTCTAAACAGCTATAGTGGTCAGTACATCATCGGTATTCTAATTCTTGAGGGTGAGATGACTCCTCTCCTTAGGGAACGGCTACAGTTCTTCGTGGAGCTGTTTGAGAATCAATATGACCAGGATCTTGATGGTTGGACAGGACTGGTAGACTGCTTTGATCCCGAGTGGGTCGTTTCAACTCTGAACTCGGCGTTCAATTACGCCTGGCACCTACCTCACAGATTTGGGCCAACTCAGAAAGTGTCTAAGATAGATGCAAAGATCTTAGACTACATCGGTGCAGTACGAGATGAACGAAGTGAGTTCTATATCAAGAACTTATTGTCCCCCTTGGCTGAGATGTTGGAAAAGTCGGAGGCAGATGTGTTAGATCGACTACTATCTCTCCAAGACCGGGGTGTTATAGTCCCGATTGGTATACAGACAATCCTTCAGCGCCAAGGACTAGCTCTAGTGGATGGAACAGATGAGCAGATGCTAGGACCTCCACCTAGTGTAGATGTACCCGCAGCTGTTGATGAGCCTGTAGAAGAGCTCGAGTTTGAGGACCTTGTTGAGGAAGAAGTTGAAGAACCAGAACCTGAAGTGGATGAAATGGAAGCATTTGTCCAAGATGTTGAATCGCTCCTTGTTGAACAGGCGGGCAAGGAGGAGAAGAAAGAGGATAGCGAGTTGGATAAGCTTGCAGAAGAGATAAGAGCTAAAATTAAGGAAGACGATGAGTCAGAAGACTAGTCAAGAAAAATGCGAGCCAAGAATATTTATGTACCACACAGAGGGGTTTGAAAATGTGCTTAGAGATGCCTTGGAACATTGACAACTACAACATCCTTGACGGTCGCATCCTAAGAGTGGAGATCACTGTTCCGCTGATGGAGTTCATGTATCATAAGATTGATGATGTCAAAGAAGCCTGGGTGAGTTTTCTGGGTCAATTTGTTTCAGAACAACCAGGTATTGATATGTCATGGGAAATGGAACCTCGAGATGATAGTGCTCTGGTTACACTCAAGATAGCAAAGATTGGCGACCTTCCAGAATTCAGCCTTGAAGAAGCCAAGGGCGCAATTGATGCAGTTGATGCTGTTTTTGAAAACGTGTAGACTATAAACTAGATAACATTGGAGTGTTTCGCAGACCATCGTTCATGATTGCGACTTTCTTGCTTGATACGAGCATGTTTTGTGCCGCTTCAAAACCTTCCTGAGGGTCTTTCACTGCGGTACAGTGTAATCGTTCCTCCACTAATGACTCTCGCAGTCGACTGCAGATTACGATATTTCTCGAACTCAACACGTTCCAGAAGAACCGAGCCTTCTCCATTCCCAGCTCAAAATTGGTTTCCGTAGCAGTCAAAACGCCTTCCTCAGTGGTAAACTCTGAAATCCCACGAATGAATCCTTTTGGACCCACTTCTCCACTACACTCTGCAACTAGAACTATAGATCCTCCGTGTTCAGTAATCTCACATGCAGGATAAAGACTATCGATAGCATCATAGAGTGTTATGTCATGTGGGCTACCTCCAGAACTCACTACAGCGATGTCAGCACGTCGGCTATAGTTAGCTTTGGCTAGGCGTTTCGCAGATTCTACGCCCGACAGCCACGAGGAGATTGGATTTCCAGCTACAATATGAGCCAGATTACCCTGCCAGTCTAATACAGAGTTGACAATGAAATCTAGTCCTGCAATCTGTGATATTTCCATCATGTCGATGCAGGATGGTGTTTCTAAGTTGAACTGACCTATTTCTTTGGTAGTTCGGAGTTTTGCATTTCGGACTACAGTACGCATTCCAGTCACGCTAGGTATGACTGACATGCGGCCACCAGTTGCGCCATAGAATACATCAGGTCGAATCTCACCGACACCAATCTTCATGTCTGCACAAAGAAACCCCTCATTTATGAGAACAGGTGTAGAGTAGCTTGGCGTTTCACCTACTAGTTTAAGGGATGATTTGTTATCCGGGTTGTGTAAAATGAGTATATGCCCTCTAGACTCAGGATTGCCAAGCAAATCATCGACGTCAGTCTTCGATATTCTATCTTCATGGATGGGGGGATAAATAATAGTTACATTGTCGGGATTGAAGGAGAACGTTTCTACACTGTTTAGGAGGAAATGTAGAAGTTCCTCCATATGCTCATGGTGTTCAATACGGTTGACAACAATAGCTATCGAGTCAACCTCCGACACTCTCTCAGAAAACGGTAGTGAATCAGTTGGGGATTCAAGCACTCTCAAAAGCTCTGAGGCAATATTCGGATGTTCCGTAACAGTCTGAGGAACAATCTGCTCTATAGAAAACCTGTCACTCAGTTCGAGAGGAAGTGACCCCTCACCATATCGCAGATCAAATCTCATCACCATTCACTCTGCTCTGATGTGGTCTGTCCACCTCTTAAAGTTACCAGCCTTCACGAAGCAATGTTCTTATCTTAACTAGCTGAGGTTTCGATTAATGGATTGGAAAAAGATGAGAAGGTCAGATAGATTATTGCTACTCTCAGTTGTCGCTCTTCTGACCTATCTTTTTCTTAGCATCCTTGTTCCAAATCTTGTAAGTCCTGTTGGTGTAGTTTACAATTGGTTGTTGGATGTTTCACTCCTATTGGGTTACACTGGTGCTTTCATCATATCAGCAATCGGTAACGCGACAATACTGCTCCCATTCCCTTATGTCGGAGTGCCTTTCATTCTTGGTGGCTTAAGAAATGAAGTGACGATGGTCTTTGTCTTTGATCCTTGGTTGATTGGTGTCATCTCTGGAGTAGGTGCTATGATAGGGGAGATGACAGGATACCTCATTGGCTATGGTGGGGGCAAACTGATTGATGAGGATCAAACAAGTGCCTTCAGGATATATGTCGACTCACATCCCAGGGCAACTCCATTTGTTGTATGGTTACTAGCGGCTACTCCTATTCCTGATGATGTCTTAGTCGTGCCTCTAGGAGCTGCTCGATATTCATGGTGGAAAGTCGCCTTTGCACAACTAGTGGGAAAATCAATGTTCTTGATGGGTATTGCCTGGTCTGGACGGATAGGTCTTGATTTCGTAGGTTCATTGTTGGGAAATACGAATCCCTTGAGCATCATGTCACGGGTAATCGAGGTTTCTAGTGTCTTGCTTGTGATTATTGCAATCTATCTGTTAGTAAGGATTGATTGGACCTTCCCAATCAATCAAAGTCATCAGGATCAGTAGTATGAGTTCCCTCAAAGATCTTCCTTCCAGCTTCTGTCAGATTGGCGAATCCGTCTTGAAGAATCTTGCCTATCGTTCCAATATTGATTGAACTCAAAGAAACAGGAAAATTCACCATCCCGATGTCATTCATCTCACCGAGAAGCTGGAGGTATGCACCTAAACGATATAGAGCAAGAACTCCCACACAGTTTGTGAATGCTCGTTTGATACCTTCAACAACAGCTTTGCGAGGGTCTTCGTATTCATTCAAAGCACCTTCAATCTGGAGGAAAGTACAACACATTGTCTGCGCATTTTCATCCGGCATATCCATGAAATGTCCAGGGGCTGCCAGCATGAAGGGGTCTCGAATGAATCCTTCAACCTTCAATCGAGCTTCCTCGTCAGGAATAGACCACCATGATTGCAGATGTGCATCTGAGAGCGGCTGCACCTCTAGTCCCTTGTCAATCTCAGAGTCTTTGAGCTTTGCAGGAAGGAATGAGTGCCAACCAGGAATCATCCGGAATGACATGTTGGAATCAAGGTCGACCCGACGGGAACAGTAGTGTACCAGGTCATAGATGGCGTATTTTCTAGACCCATCAAGAAATACAAAGATGGGTTCATAGTCAGCCTCATGTGCCGGCACGGCTTGGTAGTCCCATATGTAGAAATATTGAAGACATACACCTCCATTGGACCCTTTTTGTCTCACAACCCTTCCATAAACTCCAACAAATTCAGTTTCTCGGAGAGCATCGCGAGTTGCATCAGGCATCACTGTGCTTAGTGTATTAGAAAGAGTTCTATCACCTGTCACAATTCCCTGGGTTCGTGGGAGATGCTTCTGAAGCAGTTGTTTGTCGAACTCAGTTGCCAAACCAAACTCATGTTCATTGAATCTGAGCTCATGTAGTGGGACTTGGATTCTTAGTCTGTTAGTGAAATGCTTTACAACCAAGATACTTTTGCCTCCTGTCTGAGTGATACATAGGACATTATAGAACTTCTGTAAAGAGAGAGGATTAGGGGTTTCTAGGAAACCCCAAAAGAATCACGAAGGCTTGAATGCTAGATAGGTCTTTCCAGATTTACCCTTCTCATAATCTAATTTGACAGATATTCCAAGGGATACATCTTCAGGCTTTAGCGGATCAAAACCAAGAAGTCTTGCACTCACGCGAGTGCCTTCTTCAAGCTCGATTATTGCAACATAGTATGGCGCTTCCTCTGCAAACTCTTCTGGGGCTACATGGATTACTGTAAAGGAGATGAGCTTTCCTTTGCCACTTACTTCGGTCCACTCCATGTTGCCACTCCCACACTCATAGCAGGTGCCTGATGGAGGAGCTATGACCATTCCACAATCCACGCACTTGTAGGCCTTGAACATCCCTTCTTCGATGTTTTTGAGATACTCCTCAACTGTCGGTTTCTCACTCATACGTCACCCCTCCTCATGACAGTAACCACACAGGAAGCACCCGTTCCTCCAAAATTGTGGACCACTCCAGTGTCATGTTTTGCAACTTGATTAGGTCCTGCATCGCCAATGAGTTCTCTGTAAGCGACGACTGCCTGTTTTACTCCTGTTGCACCAACCGGATGACCGACCGCCTTCAACCCACCCATGGGATTGATTGGTCTGTCACCATCAAGAGCGGTAACACCATCTCGAACAGCATTTGCACCTTCACCAGGTTTGAAGAAACCAATATCCTCACTAGCTATTATCTCTGCAATTGTGAAACAGTCATGAACAACTGCAAAATCCATGTCTTTAGCCTCTAGACCAGCCATCTTGTAGGCAGCTCTGCTTGCATCAACTGATGCACTGAAGGAAGTCAAGTCACCACGATCACAGAGGTTCATTGATGCAGAGGCTTGACCTGAGCCAGTTATCTTGACTGGGAGGTCAGTGTATTTCTTTGCCTTCTCATTTGATGTCACTACAAGAGCTGCAGCCCCATCAGATATAGGAGAACAGTCAAAGAGCTTCAATGGCCAAGCAATGTATCGTGGAGTCAATGCCTTCTCCAAGGTAATCTCCTTCTGGAATTGAGCCAAGGGATTCGTTGACGCATTCTTGTGGGCCTTGACCGCGACTCTTGCAAGATCCTCCTCGGTTGTACCATATTTCTGCATGTGCGCAACAGCAGCAATTCCAAACACTCCAGGGAATGTCAGACCGATACTGGATTCAAACTGGTCATCTGCCGCAGCTGCTAGAGCCTCAGTTGCACCACTTGTTGAAACAGAGGTCATCTTCTCTACACCTGCAACCAACACTGTATCGTACATCCCAGATTCAATTGCCATAACTGCAGCACGCAATGCTGTTGCACCAGAGGCACATGCTGCTTCATGACGTGTTGCGGGTAGTCCTTTGAGACCTGCAAAGTCGAGGAGAAGAGGAGCAGTGTGGCCTTGATGAACTAGCATCTCAGGAATGAAGCTTCCTATGAAAGCGGCCTGAATGTCCTTCTTCGGAACACCAGCTTCAACTGTAGCTTTATCTACAGCCTCAGCGAACATCTCTCTAAGAGTAACACCCTCGAGAGTCCCGAATTTCGTCTGGGCTGCACTAACAATATTTGTGTTCTTCAGTGGCAACTATCGATTGCACCTCTCTTAATTGCAAATTGCCACGTAGAAAACAAGTACAAAAATGTAAGGGCATGAGAGCTTTTTCTGCGTCACCAAATCTATAGCGACTGGAAGAAAATCGGACAGTTATTTACTCAATTAGCTATACTTTTGTTAATACAATCATCTATGAAATCAGGGTATCGAAGATGATTCTACCACTATTCGTGGGATATATCACTGGAAGTTTTACTAGCAAGAGGTCTCAAGCAATCGGATTCGGATTACTTATAGGGGCACTATTAGGTTTGGCTGCGAGCTATACGTTCATCCCACTTTTATACCCGATATTCGCCGGCAAAATAGGAGAAGTTGGTATTCCAGAATTCAATTCAATTGGAATAATGTTTCTTCTACCAGATATTGTGGTCTATTCTGAATCTGTCTACTTTCTCACGAGGTCAATTGTCATAGATTTATGTTTGATGATGACTGGAGCTGCCACTGCTGTACTTGGAGTGTGGTTTGGCTCGATTCACTATGTCAAGAGGATTGCTACTCCCTTCAAAGAGATGTAATAGCATTTGAAAGGCAGTCCGAAGACATAATAAGTCGGAGAGAGTGGGCCTATGTCGATTGACAATGGACTTCTCACTATCTGAAAAAGAACAGAAGCTTTGGGAGCGAGCGAAATCTTTTACAGCTGAACATATCACTCCACGAGCTCGTGAGCTTGAGAAAAAGAATGAATTCCCGAAGGATGTAGTCCAGAAAGCCTATGAAGCAGGACTGATGAACCTCCACATCCCAACTGAGGCGGGAGGACCGGGGTTGTCCCTCCTTGCTGAAACACTTGTTTCCGAGGCGACAGGTTATGGATGCGCAGGTATGGCGACATCGATCATGTG
>JBHLOX010000114.1:0-8716 GCA_048940045.1 Promethearchaeota archaeon | reverse complement strand
GCCTTTTCAATGGCCTTGTCAACCGCATCTACATCATTACCATCCTTGACATGTTGAATGTGCCAACCCAGAGCTTCGAAACGTGCACCTCTATCTTCAGTAAACGTTAGATTTGTACTCCCATCAATTGAGATATGGTTGTCATCATAAAGGAGGATTATCTTTCCTAGACGAAGGTGTCCAGCAAGGGATGCTGCCTCAGAGGATAGTCCTTCCATGAGGTCTCCATCAGTTACGATGGCATAGATGAAGTGGTCAATGATTTTATGGTCAGTTTTGTTGAATGTGGCTGCTAGACTGGCCTCAGCAATTGCCATGCCTACTGAGTTTGCTAGTCCCTGTCCCAGTGGTCCCGTAGTCACTTCTACTCCTGGTGTACAGAAGTTCTCAGGATGGCCTGGAGTCTTACAGCCTAGTTGTCTGAAGTCCATGATATCCTCCTTGCTGACTTCATAACCAGTCAAATACAACAGTGAATAGAGCAACATTGAGCCATGACCACCAGACAGGACGAAACGATCTCTGTCCCACCAATCTGGGTTCTTTGGATTAAACCGAAGGTGTCGTGTCCATAGAGCATAGGCCATCGCAGCTGCACCCATTGGCATACCCGGGTGTCCTGAATTGGCACGTTGAACAGCATCTGCAGACAAGAAACGAATTGTATTGATTGAACGGTCTTGGAGATTTAGGTCAGGCATCAGAGCTCTCTCCTTACAAGATTCGAAGGTTAGTCTGACGGCTTGACATTTCGCCCTCTTTTTGATTGTTGTGTTTTATATTCTGATTGGTTCAAGGGTTGCCAACTTCAATCCCGGGAGGATACTCTTTGAGGAACTCTTCCTTCAGAATGTCCATTATAATGAAGTCCTTGAATTCGCCTTGAAGATAAGCCCCTTGTCTGAACACTCCTGCTTTTTTGAAACCTGCTTTCTCGTATGCTCGTTGTGCACGTTCATTGAAATCAAGGGTGATCAGATATACACTGTTAAGGCCCAGAATATGGAAGGCTATCCAGAGCATTACACGCGTTGCGTCAGTTCCATAACCCTTACTAAGATTCTCTGGATTGTGGATAGCAATCCCAAACTCAGCTCGTTTGTGTTGCTTCGAGATATCGAAGAGGCTGACAGTACCAAGAAAATCCCCTGTCTTCTTGTCCTCAATTGCAAGTACCATTTCTCCATCGCGCCAGGGGTCCTTTGTAGTGGATCGTTCCAACCACTGACGTTCTGCATTCCTTGACATTGGAATCTGTGAGTTCAGATACTGCCGAATCTCGAGGTTATTGAAGTACTCCAGGATGACATCAAGATCCTCCATTTCAAGAGCCCTAAGACGGACTTTCTCTCCATAATACATGATTCGTAAATGCATGTGATCGAACATAAAGATGTCCCATAAACAGCACTGTTCGATACACTCTTTACAAAATAACCAAAGAGCTGTGAAATGGAGGCCTAGATGGTGAGCCCTCGAAAGGAATACTTTGATGAACCGCTTGTCAAGGTTGATCTTCTGAAGGCAAGATTCCCTAGAACCTGTCCAGTCTGTGGAGCTCCAGCAACCGATGTTGTACGTATGAAAATCGCAAAGACTGGTAAGCAACAGCTACGACGTACCTGGGACTATCCATATAGTCCATACATTCGACATACGAGTGAATCACCAAAGCATCAAATGCCAGTACTACTGATTCAAGTTTGCGAGGACCATGCACATCCAGACGATGGAACAGACAGATACCAATCTCTCTGTTTTATTGTTGACGGCCTGCTCATGGCTTTTGTAATCTTCAGCCTCTTATTCATTGGTGATAGAATCGCGAGGTCTCACCCAATTCCTCTATGGCCTTTTGTCTACATAGGTTTCTTTGGATTGGCATTAATGGCGACGAAAATCGCATTCAGTCCGAATGCGCTTGAGAAAGCCGTAAGCATCATAGGTCTAGGCCCTGGAAAAGATATCCTACTTGCCTTCAAGCGACCAGAGTATCGTGAGTTATTCCTGAAAGAAAACCAGATGACTGCTGAGTTAGTCAGTTGGATCATACGGTCTGATGATTAAGTACAATTTTATCAGTTTAGAACCATCTGACATGAATTGAAATTGGGAGCTCGCTCATATGAAAGAAATCTCGGCAACAGGGATTGTTTCCAAGGTAATGGATCAATATCTCATTACAACTGATGATGGGAAAGAATATTGGCTGTCTGCTATCATGCCCTGGGAAGCTGTACCCCCAGATTTTAGATCTGGAGATTTTGCTCTTCACTTGGGAAAGAGAATGACTGCGACTGGTACAACTGATGGCGATACTATCTGGGGAGCCATGCTCTCTGAGCCATAAAAGAAAGCGGTGGTGGGCACTACCTAGGTAGGCCCAACTCAACCTGAGCCATCAAAGAATCTTAGAGCTTGAGTTCAGCTTCACTCTTCCAGAGCCCGTGAATGTTACAATAGGAAGTGGCCATCAAGGTGCCTGGTTTACTAGTCTTGAAGACAAACTTGGCAACAGGCTCGCTGTAAATCCCGCTTGTATCAGGACCTTGTGTAGATTCACCGTGTGTATCGCAAGTCATGTACCCGATTTCAACTGGGAATTTCTCTCCTTCAGGCCAGAAGAACAGGTCCATCCATTTGATGTGGTGGGCTGTTGTGTTAGGATGTGCAATTTCCTTGCCCACAGTAACCACGACAGTGACCTTTCCATCCTCAACCTTCTTGATATCTATAACAGGTACGTGTTTCTCACTCTTCCAATCAGCAGTCTGTATCCATTTCTTGGACATTGTTTGCAACCTCAACTTCTCAAGTCCGGCAATGATGCTCGAACCATCACGAAATTTAATGTGTTATATGTTAAAACACTTCTCCTATGCACACCCTCCACTAATCCATAATTATTGAAAAATTACTCAGATAGTTTTTCAAGTTGGTCAAGTGTAAGATTTCCTCTCTCAGTCAAGCCATAATAATTCCTAGAGGTCTTTCTGTAGGTTTCTTCAGTTCTGGTCTGAACAATAAGTCCACTGTTTTTCAGTTCTGAGATATGTTGGTAGATACTTGGGATCTTGATTTGCATTCCATAATCTTCCACCAATGACTTCCAGATAGCATAACCATAGGATTCTCCTCTTGAAAGAATCTGTAAAATTCGAACTTTTGTCTGACCAAGTCTTGTTGTAAAACGGCGTCCTTCAACCTGACTTAGAAAATACTCCAAAGCACCCTTCCCCTTGACGAATGAACGTGTAATTTCTGGATACTTCAATCCCATTCCAGTTATAACACAGACGACCCGATCAGTCTTGTCAATTTGACCTTCAGTTACAAGTTTTTGCAATACTGCTATTGTTGTAGCAGAGGCTGGCTCAGCAAAAACGCCTTCCAATCTGGCCAAGTCTTTGACCGCTTCAAGGATATCTCTGTCTGGTACTGAAACTGCTAATCCTTTCGAGTCTTTCAAAGCATTGAGAGCCATGTGTCCACAAGTAGGATTCTTTACACCTATATCCACTGCAACGGTTGAAACCCGACTCGATGGCTTGATCTTCTTATTACCTCTCTCAAATGCCTCTACAATCGGTGAACATCCTTTTGCCTGTGCACCAACTAACTTGACATCAAGATTGGGTATCAGTCCTAGCTCTTTCAGCTCGACAAGACCTTTCCATATCATTGAGATATGTCCACCATTCCCCATCGGTGCCATTACCCAATCAGGAGTTTCCCAGCCCATCTGCTCAGAAGTTTCTATGATTGTTGTTTTAACTCCTTCAAGAAAATGAAGATTGTTCGGCATAACACAATGACTCTGCCCACTCTCTCTCCATGCCCTAGAGAGAGCCTCTTCATGATCTTTCACAATATCAACATGCGCCGCATATGCCAAGATCTGATAGAGTTTCCCTGAGTCAACATGTCCTTTGTGTCCGATGAATACCCTGCTTTCTAACCCAGCTCTTGCTGCATAAGCTACGAGTGATACTGCTAGATTTCCTGTTGAACCGCAGCAGACCGAATCGAACCCTCTATGTTTCGCGACGGTGACCTCCACAGCAGTTCCTCTGTCTATGAACGCACCAGTCGGGTTGGTTGTTTCATCTTTCAAATATAGCTCATCTAAGCCGAGCTTTTCAGCCAGACCGAAACATTTGTGGAGGTAGGTTCCTCCCTCACCAAGAGACACAAAATTAGCTTTCTCTGACACGGGTAGCAATTCACGATACTTCCAAACCCCTGGTTCTCTCCTCTTCAACTCTCTCTTTCTGAGAGTTTCTTTCACAAGTTCAAATTCATACTCCGCAAGGAGCACTCCACCACAACTTGTACATCTTGGTGTGTACGAGTCAGTATCATATTCTTGATCACAACTTGAGCATTTGAGAGTGGACAAGAATGACATTACATATCAGGCTTATATATAGGCTCAAAATTATATATGGTTTTTCAGAAACGCTACATGTTGAAATGAACTAGCATTGCCGGATCATCTTAGGTGAGTGCCTGGTCATTTTCAACAACTATTAATTTCGAGAGGATTGATGACTATTGGAGCTCTTCATACCGAAAACACAAAGTAATTCATTATTCGTGGCCCTCTTGGTTGTTCTGACTGCTCTTACAACAACCGCCACTATCATAATAGCTATCCCGTTTCCAACAAGTACCGGTTTCCTGAATTTTGGTGACACACTTGTTATGCTGAGTGGATTACTCCTTGGTCCTCTCGGCGGTTTCTTTGCGGGCGGAATAGGTTCAGCAATGGGTGATGTGGCCTTAGGATACATCCATTTTGCACCAATTACATTTGTAGTCAAAGGGTGTGAGGGAATGATAGTAGGTTATGCTAGCCGCCAAGCTGGGATGGTTAATCGGCTCACAAAAATGGACATAACAGGCCTAGTAGCAGCTTCATTAGTGATGATGTACGGCTACTTTTTCGCAGAGATTTTCTTGGTCGGACTCTGGGCTGCAGTCTTAGAATTGATTACACTGAATTGGATTCAGGTTACAGCAGGGTCGATACTAACAGCTTTAGTAGGTCCTTCCATAAGGGGTTTCTTACACAACTACATCTATGAACCATACGACACAAGTGCTTTGGCAGAAGATACTGTATATCCATCCATAGACCGTTCTTAGTGTTGACCCTTGGTCCTTCCAACTCGCGAAATGAAACATTAGTCCTTCTGTCAAATCAAACTGGAGGGGTTCCAGAGGAATGCAGAATCCCTTTTTAGGAGTGAACTATTTGTAGGGGCCTGACCCAAATAGGGTCAACAAAAGAACTCATGATTGGAAGTTCAAGGCATGATTGATAGAAAGGCTTTGAGAATTGATCCAAAACGACTTGAGGAGATCAATAGTTTTCTTACACGAAACGACAATCCTCTTGTCAATGGATTATTTGATTTGATTGAGAAACATGGTGGTGTAGACGAGATCAACAAGAAAGCCGAAGAGGCGAGAAAACTTGAGAATCTTATTACACAACTTGAAGCAAAAGAATCTGATTATGTGAAAGACCTCATTTGGTTACAGGAACAACGTGACAATGAAGCGTTCATCTCAATACCAGACTATAGACGTGAATTGCTCAGGGAAAAAGCTGACAACACCGAGTTTGATGACAGCTTCGCAGTCACACTGGAAATCAGTGCGTGTCAATATTTCCCATGGCTCATCGAAGAAGCAAAGCAATCAATCGAGAAACAAGAACTCATGCCAGGTCGGTTCATCCGTGTTCGAAATATGGCTGAGCAGACCGCAGACAACCAAGTCATAGCATTTGCTGCAGGAATGCAAATAGTAGGTGCGTCTTATGTTGAAACACTTGACACCAAGGGTACTTACCCAGGACCGGATGGTGCGCCAGTAAATGTTCATCTCGGTGGACCTGATACCATCACAGGATATTTCGGTGGTGTTGGGATGCCTAATGACTTCCCTCTAAAATGGGCTGACGAGTATCTTAACTATTACACGAAGTATGGTATCAAGCAAGTCCTGAACATCAACCCAGGTAGTGTACTTCTGGGTTACATGATGCACAAACTTGGGATAGACATGGAGTTCAAGATATCCGTCTTCATGGGAAATGATAATCCCTATGCGTGTCTCTGGACATTGCTGACTGCAAAACTATTCAGTCGTGATGATGGTACTAGTCCACTGATTGGTTTCAACCTTTCAAATAGTGTCGATAATAGAACAATAGAATTGGCTGCATATATTCGTGAAGACTTTGGATTTGAGGATGTGGTCAGAATAGAGCACCACATCACTGAAACCTACAAGCATATAGTCCGTCAACCCTACGATAGACTTCCTGAGCTACTTGAGATTGCTGACCATGTAAAGAACATAAGTGCTAAGCATGAAGGTGCAGTTCCCGAGATTGATGCAACCAGAGAATACCCAAGCGATATTCTTGATTATTTCAGACCAAAAGATGACATTATTGAACAAGGTCACATGCCCCTGAATCTACGGAACTACCTTGACAAGCATCATGCCCTGAATCGAACTGCAGATGAACTGACCAAACGTGGCTTAACATTCATAGCGGCTCAGAAATTACACAAAACGTGAGATCAGAATAGAAAATGAGAGAACCTTAGATAGGCCCTCTCACATGTCTGGTTGGAATACATCATCGTACATGTTCTGCAGTCTAGTCTTATGAGCCTCCTCTTCCTTTGCTAGAGTTTCAAAGACCGACCTGTGTGTCGCATTACCTGTCAACTCGGAAAGCGCCTTGTAGAAACTATTGGCTGCAGCCTCTCTCTTGATTGCCACTATCAACACGTCCTGAGGTCCCGAAGAGGGTGCAAGTGGAATATCAACGAGGTACTGATCCAAGTCCAATCTCTCCACCTCAGCAACTGTGCTACAAGTGAAGGTTTCACAAACACCATCCTTGAGAGCATGCTGCAGCTTCTCCTTGTGGATCACCTCTTGACTAGCAAGGTCCTTGAGCAGCTTGGCTGATGCTTTCAGCTCCGAATCTTCAGCAGCTTTCATGTAGAAATCGTATGCCTCCTCCTCCCTCTTAATGGCAAGGGAGACTAAATTCTCGAATGTCTTTTGAACAGTTGTCAATGACTTTCCCCATTTTTGGCAACATGAAAGCTCGTATTAAGCTTGATGCTAGAAACAGAGGCGTTTCTGTTAGATATACCTAAGGAATGCTTTTGTGCTGTTTCATCACACACCGAAACTGGAGTCGTGTGCTTTGGAGAAGAGGAATGGACGTTCATTCAACTGTGCTGAAAGCGTTTTGATTCGAGTTGACCGCGATGCATCCCTACCTGGATACAACGATTCATGCATGCGTGTGGCATCAGTTTTGGGAGGCGGGATTGCTGGATGCGGTGAAGTCTGTGGAGCTGCTAGTGGTGCGGTGCTTTGCCTTGCACTCCTGACTGGGACCACTGGCGATGAACCACTGGAGGTCTTTAAGGAGAAACGAATGTTCGCACGATCAGTGATCAGTGACTTCATGAATGAGTTTTCTGACAGTTGGGGGTCAGTTCAGTGCAAGTTTCTCCTTGCTATGGATAAGGGTGGAGTTCCCACCAAGGGTCGACTACGCAATGGACCACCTAGGAATCTCTGCAACGAGTATACCGAATGGTGCATTGAGCAGGTGATAAACATCAGAGCAGATCTGAATCTCTGATTATAGACAGACTGATTACACAGTTCATCTCTTCTCAGGTACTATTTCTCTCATACCAGATGGTAGATACTTGTGCAGTGCCTTGGGAATCTTCACACTTCCATCTTCTCTCTGATAGTTCTCAATGATTGCAACCATTGTCCGTGGATTTGCCATCATTGTACTGTTTAGTGTGTGAAGGTACGCTTTCTCAGTACCTCCTTTCTTCAGTCGGTATTTGATGTTGAGTCTGGTGGCTTGGTAGGCTGTACAGTTACTGCATGAACCTCCTTCCCTGTACTTCTGCTGCCCTGGAAACCAAAACTCAAGATCTAGTTTCTTTGCAGCTACTATGCCCATATCTCCCGTACAGACATTCACTATACGATATGGCAAGTTCAATGCTTGAACATAGTCTTCCTCGTTCTTAATGAGTTCCTCATGGATATTCCATGAGTCCTCAGGTAAGCTAAACACAAATTGCTCGACCTTGTTGAACTGATGCACTCTGAATATGCCCTTTGTGTCCTTGCCATGAGATCCTGCCTCCTTTCTGAAGCATGCACTCACCCCTGCAAGTCTAAGCGGCAGATCAGTTGGTTCAAACACCTCCCCCATATACATCCCTGCCATCGGGTGTTCAGATGTTGCGATGAGATATAGATCCTCTCCCTCTATCTTGTACATCACATCCTCAAAATCTGCAAGGTCTACAACTCCCTCGTATGGTTCACGCTTCATCATAAAGGGTGGATAGATTGGACTATATCCCCGTTCAATTAGCATCTCTAGCGCCATCTGCTGCATTGCGATATCGAGCATGACCAACTCGTTTTTCAAATAGTAGAATCTTGAACCTGCAAGTCGTGCTGCTCGCGGGATGTCACCTACATCTAATGTTTCCAGCAAGTCTACATGACTGTGATACTCGAAATCGAACTCAGGTCTACCACCCCATTCTTTCACGATTTCATTGTCTTCCTCTCCAGCACCATAAGGAACACTCTCATGAAGGATGTTCGGGATGCTCATCTGGATTCGTCTGAGCTG
>JBHLOX010000113.1:2440-8766 GCA_048940045.1 Promethearchaeota archaeon | reverse complement strand
CTGGAAGTTTCTTTCTTGCAGCTTCAAGCTTCTCTGGTGGTGTGATATCCACCTTATTTAGAACAATCAAGAGAGGATTTAGTGGAAACATCTTTTGGACTTCACTCAATAGGTTCAGCTGCTGGTCAAAAGTCCACCCACATGCTTCTGAGGGGTCAATCATAAAGATAATGACATGTGCAAGGTACTTCAAGGCAGCAATAGCCTCTCGCTCAATCTCGTTTCGTTTGGCCATAGGCCTGTCTAAGATTCCAGGAGTGTCCACAATCTGAACGCTATGATTGTCCACCTTCAGATGTCCTATGATGACACTGCGTGTGGTGAAGGGATAGTAAGCAATCTCGGGTTCTGCTGTGGAAACAGCTTTAACCAATGTTGATTTTCCCACATTTGGGAATCCAGCACAGACTATTGTTGGTGAGTTGGGAGTGATTCCTGGAAGTTTGGAGAGTGTCTTTTTGGCCTCAATGATGAAGTCAATATTCTTTGCAGTGGCTCTGAGTATTGATGAGATGCGTCCCTTAGCAGCACTCCTAGATTTCTTCATCTGCTTGAATTCGTCAGCTAACTTGATGGCTTGGATGTGTTTATCCGCAATGTCATCAATTGGAGGTATGCAGTTATACACCGCCCCCAAGGACTGTTTCAATTTATCATTGCCAACGAGAATCTCAGACAACTCTATATAGAAGGGGTGAAGTCGTTCGACAGAGGGGAATTGTTCAACAGCCTCTGTGATCTTTGTCTTGACCTGTTTCGTGAATTCCTGAAGTCTGGTTATCTCTCTAATGCGAGTCCGCTCAATCTTCTTCATTCTGAGCGAGCTCTTCATGCTGATTCTGATGGACCGATTGTGAGCAAACTCGATAATCTCCTCAGCCGTCAT
Organism: Promethearchaeota archaeon; assembly: GCA_048940045.1. Lineage (GTDB taxonomy): Archaea > Asgardarchaeota > Thorarchaeia > Thorarchaeales > Thorarchaeaceae > SMTZ1-45. Next base: position 7,880 of record JBHLOX010000113.1, on the reverse strand, counting down.
AATAGTTGGAATGTTGGCAAAGGGGTTGAGTCTACGCAATCTGACCAAGCTCCATCGTGGCAAGATAGGACAGTTCGCAAACGTTTTAAAAAGACCGGACGTGACCAACACAGACTGACTCCCGTTTCGGAGGCGTATTGATAATGTCTAATAGTATCTTTCCAACTGGTGCAACTGTTGTTGGCATAAAATGCAGTGATGGAGTAGTAGTAGCCACTGATTCATTGATCACATGGGGTACTCACATTTTGACTGATAAAGGAATCAAGGCCTTCAAGCTCACCGATAATATCGTTCTTGCATCTGCAGGTCTCTCGTCAGACTATCAGATGCTAGTTAACAGATTAAAAGCACAAATCAAGCTCTATGAACTGAATCAGAAGAAGGACATCACAGTCAAGGCGCTCTCCAAGATGTTGGCCAATACGCTCTACGCAAGAAGAATGGCCCCATTGTATGCTCAGACGGTTGTTGTTGGAGTAGACAGTGACGGACCTCAGCTTTATGGATTAGATATGGGAGGGTCACTGATCCCAGACGACTTTACAGCAGCTGGGTCAGGAACTGCAACAGCATTTGGTGTTCTTGAGGATAGATACAAACCAACTCTGACTGTGAAAGAAGCTGAAGAGATTGCAGTCAGTGCGGTCAAGGCTGGTATAACAAGAGATGCTCAATCTGGTGGCGAAATCCGTGTCATGAGTGTGACCGACGGTGGAGTCACAGAGCGACTTGTCAACTAGAGCGCGTGCAACAGGTGGTATCGCACACCCTCTTCTTTAGGGCTCACTCTTCATCAAGATACAGTCTAGCGGCTCTTTTGGGTGTGATCGAAACTGATCGAAGATTGATAGACCTCGCTGTAGAGGCGCCCATTGAGATTTCTATGAGCGCGGTTAGGAGGTCTGTTAGCAAAAACCCTACAATTCTTGCTCATTCGGTCATGAGCACACAGAGTGACCGTGTTTACAAAGAGGTCAGGGAGGTAAGAGAGAAGTTTGGTGATTCTGTCACCATTATAGGGGGAGGTGCTCATGCGAGTGCTAGACCTATGGAGCTTCTTGAGTCTGGTTTCGACTACGTAGTTGTAGGTGAGGGGGAGCAGACATTTCCAGAGCTACTATGGTGTCTGATGAATGACATGGACCCTTTGAAGATTCCAGGTGTGATTGGACTGGGTTCTGAGGAATGCCCAAGACCAAAGGACTTGGACCCGGTGAATTTGGATGCTCATCCTCCGTTCGCGATTGGTATGAATATAGTTGGACCAGTAGAGGTCACACGAGGTTGTCCCTACTCCTGTAAATTCTGTTGTACTCCATTCCTTACAGGTGGAAGAGTCCGTAATCGGTCTATTGATGCCATTGTTCACTGGTTAACGAGAGCCGTTGAGGCAAGAGGATTCAATCGAACATGGTTTCTTTCGCCAAATGCACTATCCTATGGCGGTCGGGGACGTTCTGTGGAACTAGACAAGCTTGAGGGATTACTGAGAGCAGTGACCAAGATAGAGGGCTTGGAGGAGGTCTTCTTTGGTTCGTTCCCTTCAGAGGTTAGACCAGAGTTTGTCACTAGACCCATCCTTGAGATGATGAAGGAGTATGTGGCGAACAAGACAATTCAGATTGGTTTTCAATCTAGCAGTAACCGGGTGCTCAAACTAGCCAATCGTCATCACTCAGTTGAGGAGGGACTGGAGGCGGTCAGTGCAGCCTTGGACTGTGGTTTTATTCCACATGTGGACATGATATTTGGGTTGCCAGGTGAAACAAGGAAAGAGCTGCATGAGAGTATAGACCTGTGTTACTCATTGGCTGAGATGGGGGCAAAAACTCATGGACATGTCTTCATGCCACTACCCGGTAGTGCCTTTGAGAATGAGGGTCCTGGAAAGCTAGATCCGGAGAGCCGAAGACTCCTTGGGGAGTTGTCAAGAAAGAGGGATCTGACGGGTTCTTGGAGTACGCAAGAGGATATTGCAGAAGACTTGTCCTCACGACAGTCATAGACGAATTTGGGCATTGCCAAACCCTGATAAGATACTCAATAGACATGCCCTCGACCTAGTTTGAACTCTGACATGCCAAATGAATTGAGTGAGAAGCTCGAGAAACAGGGGTATCATCTACTCGGTAGAAGAGGTGCCTACAAGGCGTGTCAGTGGCAGAAGAAAGCACTACTTCATGACACCGTATGCTATAAACAGAGGTTCTATGGCATTCAGTCGCACAGATGTTTACAAATGACACCTGTGGTTGACAAGTGCAATCAAAACTGTGAATTCTGTTGGCGAGTGACACCGGCAGACATTGGAGTTAGCTGGAATCAGGTTGATGTGTCTGAAAAGGATGTAATGTCAGCCAGCGAATTGATGGATGCAGTATTGATGGCAAATCTGAGGACTCTAGGGGGGTACAATCCAGAAGCAGGTGCGTCAGTTTCAGAGAAGAAGTACAAAGAAGCGAGAGATCCAAAACATGTAGCAATTTCACTGGCTGGAGAACCAACGCTATATCCCCTGATCAGTGATCTTATTGATGAGATTCACCACAGAGAAATGACCTCATTCCTTGTGACAAATGGCACGCGGCCCGATGTGCTGGCCTCTATGTCCCTACCGACTCAGCTATACGTGACCTTGGCTGCGCCCGATGAAACCACTTACAAAACATTGTGCAAGCCTGGTGTCAGTGACGGATGGGAGCGTGTTCTGAGATCACAAGAATTACTGAAGACTCTTGACACTAGAACTGTCAACAGATTGACAATGGTAGCAAACCGCAATATGTATGATGTGCGTGAATATTCGAAACTCATCGATATTGGTGAGCCTGATTTCATCGAGGTGAAGGGATACATGTTCTTGGGGTCATCGAGAAACCGGCTGGATCAGACAAATGCCCCTTCACATCGTGAGATTCGTGCATTCTCAGAGGGTCTTGCTGCATTGACTGGGTATTATCTTCTCGATGAACAAGTAGAGAGTCGTGTTGTTCTGCTGTCACGCAGCAAACAAATTAAGAAGCTATGACAGAATCGGGGTCGATTAAGATGAAGCTTTCAGATATCCTCACACCGCTACGAGATGAGATTGATGAGGACGATAGTGTCCGTGAAAAGACGTTACCACTTGGACGAAAAGCGGTCCGTACGTGCAGTGAATCCATCAAGAGGGCCCATCGGGGAGAATTCGATGAAGCCAAAGCGTTGGTTTCTGAAGCCCACAAAATCATCGTGGAGGCTTCAAGAGAACTTTCTGAGAGCGATTTTATGTTGAAGACAAAGGGTCTTGAGATCGCACACCAGGAGCTTGCAGAGGCAGTAAACCTTCTCTCTCTTTTGGAACAGGGTGAGTTCACTCCTCCCAATGAATATGGAATTCCGACAAGACCTTACCTGACTGGTCTTGCGGACACTGTAGGAGAACTCAGAAGAGCAGCTTTGGACCTTCTACGCCATGATGAGGTAGAAAAGGCTGAAAAACTTCTAGGTTTCATGGAGGAGATTCTGGAAGAACTGCAGACATTCGACTATCCCAATGCGTTGGTTCCGGATTTGAGAAGAAAATGTGATGTGGGTCGGTCTCTGGTTGAAAGAACCCGAGGGGACCTCACTAGAGCTGTTGGGCAGAACAAGCTGATGCAGAAGCTTGACAGTGTTGAGGAGCAACTGAAGGACTGATTATAATGGTTATTCCGGACATCTGGTTTACACTGTATTCTTTGGCTAACAAGGGTGCAATCCATGGGAAGACAACAATCACTACACGCGAGCTGGGAAAAATTCTGAACGTTAGTCAACAAACAGCATCAAGAAGAATTGCACAATGTGTTGAGCAAGGTTATCTGAACAGAACCCACACTGTAGACGGGATGCTCCTTCATATAACTGACAAAGGACGGGAAGAGCTATTGTATGTCCTGACGAACTTAGAGATTGCATTCACACCCCCTGAAGATGAGATAGTGATAGAAGGTTCTGTTGTCACAGGCTTGGGTGAGGGGGCGTATTATGTTGAGATCTATTCGTCAAAACTTCGGACCGCATTGGGATTCAAGCCACATCTTGGAACACTTAATGTGAAAATAACGGATGACGAGTCACGAAAAGCAATTAGTAGGATGAAGAACACTCCACCTCTAGTGGTAAGTGGTTTTACACACAAAGGACGTACATTTGGAGATGTGATCTGTTATCGAGTAAAAGTAAACCAGAAGATAGAGGCTGCTGTGGTCATAGCTCAACGTACACATCATAGTGAAGAGATTCTAGAGGTTGTTGCTCCGATAAATATCAGGAATGCTCTTGATCTTAATGATGACGATAAGATCATCCTTACAGTGATCCCATTACACATGGCTACCTAAATCAGTGACCGTACTCACCTGTAAGAGGGACAAAGGCAACACCGCCCCAACGTCGTTGGGTCACATTTCCATCTTTATCCTTCTCCACCATCATGAGTTCTTGGAAGAATCCTCTTCCACCTACGGGAATCAGCATGATCCCTCCCGGACTGAGTTGATCAATCAATGGCTCTGGGATGGACGGTGCTGCTGCTGCAACAAGTATTCTGTCAAATGGAGCGTGGTCAGGCAGTCCTATCCCACCATCCCCATGAATTAGAGTGACTCTATCAGAATAACCACTACGCTCGAGGTTCTCTTTTGCAAAAGCAATGAGTCCAGTTACAATCTCAATCGTATAGACGTGACCCGGTGTCTGGGTAGTTTTGGGTGCGACCATCTCAGCACATAGCGCAGCATGATATCCAGACCCAGCACCCACCTCTAGAACCTTAAGACCTGGTTTCAGTCTGAGAGCTTCACACATTATCACACACATATGTGGTGCAGAAATAGTTTGACCCAGTCCTATTGGTAGGGGAGAATCGCGGTATGCATGATTCCGAGTATCAGAGCGTACAAACTCCTCTCTCGGCACAGTCCTGAGGGCACGTTCCATCTCATCACTTGTGATGTACCCATTGTTACGAAGACGGCGAACCAAGTTATCGATTGCATTCTTGAAACGGTCCTCAGGCATGTGAATCACAGGAAGAAAGGATATGCATTCATAAAAGGCTTGGGCGCACTACAATAATCATGCAAAGAGTCCGCTTTAGAGCATTCGGACATGAGAATGTCACTGGAGAACATGAAACGACTGTTGAAATTACTTCGGAGGACCACCTCACAAGAAAGGGAACTTGCATCATTGGTATCTTATCAGACATCACTCTAGATCAATTGGATTCCAAAATCAAGAGCATGGCTTCAATGCCCAGCACAAAGATTGTTCTGATGATGACTGTTGATGGGCTTGTCGAGGAGGTCACTGGGACTGGAAGCCCTGGCCTGACCTATACAGATCCTATAAGCATGGTTGCTCGGAAAAGTGCCTTTGAGTGTGGTCGTACGCTCATGGTGAATGCAGACAA
>JBHLOX010000113.1:0-2340 GCA_048940045.1 Promethearchaeota archaeon | reverse complement strand
GTCTATGGCAATAATGTGGGCATTCCGTTGTTTCGCTATATGAATTGGAAACGAACCAACACCACAGAACATATCCACCACAAGCTCGTTGTCCTTCACAAGGTGAGCGATTCTGTTGTGTTCTTCAAGCAGTCTTGGACTGAAGTAGGCCTTAGACAGGTCTACCGCAAGACGACATCCATATTCGACATGGATTGTTTCAGTCTTGACTTCACCTGCCAGATACTGATACTCCCTGATGCGAGTAGTCCCTGAGATGGCACCTTTCTTGGCAAGGACAGTAGAGAAGTTCTTGTGAACCTCGTGAAAAACACGTCCAATCAATTCTTTGTGTCTTGATAGTTCATCGGGTATCTCTAGGACTGCGATGTCACCTATCAGGTCGTAAGCCCGCGGAACAAGTTCAAGTTCATCTGGAGTGAGATGATTCTCAAGAGCCTCTGTAAGGTTCTTAGGACTATGAGAGAGGGGCTCGAACCCCATTTCTCCAGTTTCATAGTGAATAGACCCAAGGAGAGCGTCGATTATCTCACTCTGAACCTCTTGGCGAAGAGGCATGAAAATGGCTCTGTCCTGTGAAAGAATCTTGTAATCCAAGTCTAGGAGATTGTGCTCCAGTAATGCCTTCCTGGTTCGTTCTCCATGTCTTGCAGCGACCTTTAGGAAGAGTTTCTTTGATGTCATCATCTTGGAGGATTACCTGCAGACCTAAGACACTTGTGATTGTATTCTAAACGAGTAACCGGATGTATTCCTTGCCAGCTCCTGATTTGGTCCCCACCATCATCTGATGAAATGGCGGGGCCCCATTTGATGGAACTACTCTTTGGATAGTCCCAGTGACCTCCACTCGATCACCAGTTCTAAGAAGGCCTCCAAAGGCGCCATCATACACCATGATTCTGCTCACAGACTCGCCGCCAATAGCATCGAGTGATGGTGATTGTCCCTCATAGAGTGCAGGATGAAAGATGCCGAATTCGGTGTTTTCCACCTTCATTTCAACTGTCACTGGCTTTTCAGAAATTGCAATATATGACTCACTACTATAATGAATAGGAGCCTCGTGTGGCAACAGGATGGGGGTGATTCCAATGCAGAAGTCTTCCAGACATAGAGCCTTTCTACGACTGAATAGGTTCTGTAGGTCCTTGGATTTCATGATAGGAATTCTTGCATGGACTCTATCCATGGCATGTTTCCAATCTGGTAACTCTCGTAGACGAGCGTCCTCTCTCTCATCTATGAGTGATTCGTAGTTTTCATGAAGGGTCCAAGAGGCATCAAACCCATAGATGTTCATGTTGATGTCTGACCGTTCAAGACTATGTCCTTTCCACAGGATGCTCCCTGCAACCCCAATATGGTCGTAGGGGATGCCCAAGGTGTCATGAAGAGTATCTGCGCCACGCTCTGCAAGCTCCTCAAGAGAGTCGTGGGGACCATCCTCAATGATTTCCTTCAGTCTAATCTCAGGGCTGAAGTATTTTGCAACACAGTTTCTGGGAGGTTCTAAGAGATTAGTTCCGAAATGGGAGTCAGCAACGATGTACTCAGCAGGAAGAAGACTCATTCCATCAACAGTTGAGCTTACGCTGCCCCAGAACATTCTCTTGTATTTGGTGTCACCTGATTGCCAGTCACCTGATGTGTCTGGAACATACTTGAGGAACGAAAGTATCCTATTGGATGGTTGGATGTATCCAAGAACCACAAAGACTCGACCTTCTACATCATGGAAGATGTCACGGTCCCGAACATGAATAGGAAGGTCGATACACGCAGGGTCAGCCAATTTATCAGCCTCAGACATTATCGTTTAGTACGATTAACAGCTAGATAGATTAGATGGTCAACACAAAGATTGTGCGACCTATTAGGAGAAGTGCTGATGAAGATTCTGCATCTGTGTGATAGCCTTAATCCTGCCGGTCTTGGGGGATATGAGTCCATCATTCACTATCTGTCAAAAGCGTTGGTGGCAGAAGATGCTGAGTCACTTGTTGCCACGCAGGCACCTTCTCGAAACTCTCCAGAAATGATTCAACGGGAGCACTACTCAATACATCATCTGAGGGGCAATCTGCTTGAAGCCAGAAAGTGGGAGTTTTTGGCTCTACCAGAGGAGGACAGAGCGAAAGCAGTTGACGAGTTGTTCAAGCCCTCTGACCTAAGTGACAATGTGGACATTCTCTCAGATCAGTTGGCTAGGCTCATCCATGAGCTTCAACCAGACATAATCCATGCCCACAGCATCTATGTTGTCTTTAACCGTGTGATTGCCAAGCTGCGTGCGTCGTCCAGGCTGGAAACACCAGTCGTGGTGACCATTCATGGTTT
>JBHLOX010000112.1:2588-8784 GCA_048940045.1 Promethearchaeota archaeon | reverse complement strand
ATGAAACACACTCCGTGGATACTATCCAGCATTGGTCAGCTATCAATTCTACTAGAAGCTAGCTCGCCAAAACCTGGAAATGTGAACAGGCAATTTGGTTTCTCAGACACAGACTACAGACATTTTCTTGCTAGTGCCTCGTTGATGGCACGAGGGCTCTATTTGAGTGCCTCTAGGGGAGTAGACCTGGCAGATGGAAAACTAAGGCCATCAGAGATCAATATTGGAGAGCTGATTCATCTGAGTGCCCAAGACACTTTTACTGGGATCAATACTCGGAACACAATTCTTGGAACAATCCTCCTCTATATTCCACTTGTTGTGGCCAGTGCTGCAACAGTGACTCAGGACAAGCGATACTCTACTGAGAGTCTCGTAAAATGGTTGAAAGTGATTACTGAGAAAACTTCAGTAGAAGACTCGTTGAATCTCTACAAAGCATTTCATTTGATAAGATCGAAAAATCCTCGAGTTGATGAGTCAGCGAGTTGGACTGAAACCCATAGTAGATATGATATCGACAACCCACAGGTGATGGATAATATTCGTGAAGACGAGCTAACACTCTATGACCTCTTCAAGCTATCAGCAGATGTTGATGAAATCAGCAGTGAGTGGGCAAACAATTTCAATCTGACCCTGTTTGAGGTCTTTCCATATCTCGACAACATTACGGACAATCTTGAGAATCTAGAGGAGGGGATTGTACAGACCTTTGTATGGTTACTGTCACTTCGACCTGATGGTCTCATCGCCAAAAAAGCAGGCGAAAAAAGAGCCGAGGAAATTAGAGCATTAGCAGAGAAAACAATGAATGCTTGGAACCATCATAGAGGTCCTCTCGAGCTTATGATTCATCTTGATGAGGAACTAAGAAAGGAAGGCAATATTCTGAATCCTGGGACCACGGCGGACCTTGTGTCTGCAGGTATATTCTGCAAGCTTGTAGCACTTGATTTTCCCTAAAACTCACCCGAGGATTCCGCTGTAAAGAAGCAAAGATAGAATGAAGAGCAAGACCGCAGAGGGAAATAGCATCATCTGACCTTCTCTACGTTTTCTCAATCGTGCTTCATTCCTTGGACCTAGAAAGTATGCAAGTATGAGGAACACTCCAAGAATGATTAGGAACATTGCTAGTCCTTCGTGAGCCATTATGCAACGCCGGACCTTCCGAAACCAAAGCGGGTTATTAACATAATTATACTGTGTCCTTTGACTGAGTGATAGTTGGAGTACATTTGAATCTAAAACGTTGAAACCAATGGAACCTTAAACGAGAACTTGCCTAAAGACATGCTCGAACTTTAACCTCAATTCTTTTGCGCGTTCCATGTCAGCGGCATACAATGGTTGACGCATATCTGTTAGATTTGGTATCTTTTTGCAGAGCCTCTGACCGATGAGTTTTCTCAGAGCGAAGCTTACAGTACGAGGTGCAAGATCAACTCTGTTGCTAAGGTCCTTCGGAGTCATTGGACCTTCATTGGTTAAACGGTCTAGAACAATAATCGCGCTGCGTGGTAGTTCGATAGACATCTGGAATATACCATCCCATAAGTGGTGGGTCTTTCTGTTCCCGCCTACTAATTATGCGATACAATTAATAAACAAACGGTTTGCAGCAGTCATTTACAAATAAGCGTATCTACTCAAGAATGAGAAAGCTGTTTGATATGGTTTCACACCTATCGATTGAAGGAATGACCAGATGATCGGAAAGAAGAAGGTATTTGTGATATCTGACCTGAGTCAAAACGAAGTTGAAGTTCTTTCACTCGTTCCATATTGATGTGATAGAGTGGTTGACGCATGTCTGCGAGGTTTGGAGTCTTCCTGATAACCCGCTCTCTAACGAGAGTCCTGAGAGCAAAAGAGATTGTACGAGGCGCTAGCCCAACTTTCTCAATGATGGTCTTTGGGGTCATTGGACCCTCAGCAGCAAGACTGCCGAGGACTAATATTGCACTGTTTGGAAGCTCCAATGACATCTGCAACTCACAATCCTACGGTTTTCATAATTCCCCTCATTCAATATAAGCGGTCTGTTCTCAGCAGGAACAACCTAAAAATCCCACATGGGAGGATTCAAGAACTCCCTTAATAATCGCACTTCGAGCACAATGACTCTGAAAGTGTTTGTCACCAGGAAAATTCCCAAAGAAGGCTTAGACATGATTGCAGGACAGTTTGATGTCACTGTGTGGCCTTCAGAGTATCCTCCAAGCAAAGACGAGATAATAGAGAAGGCATTTGATTGTCATGGTCTAATTTCTCTTCTCACAGACACCATAGATGGAGACTTAATCAGTAAGCTTCCTCTACTCAAGGTAATCGCTCAATATGCAGTCGGCTTCGATAACATAGACATCGAAGAAGCGACACGCAGAGGGATAATCGTAACAAACACACCTGGGGTTCTGACAGAAACCACAGCAGACCTCACATGGGCTTTGATCATGGCTACAGCCAGGAGAATTGTAGAAGCTGACCAGTACATTCGTGGTGGACATTGGGATGTAGAATGGAGTCCTCAACTGCTTCTTGGATCTGATATCCATGGTGCAACATTGGGCATTATAGGAATGGGAAGAATCGGACAAGCAGTAGCTCGAAGATCTCAAGGGTTCAATATGAGAGTCCTGTATCATTCGCATAGCCAAACCAAAGAGATTGAGGTTGTTTCAAAGCTCATTGACGCAAAATCAACAGACTTGATAACACTCCTCAAAGAGGCTGATATCGTGAGTATTCATGTCCCCCTAACTTCTGAAACTCACCATATGATTGGCAAGAGGGAACTGCAAATGATGAAGCGAGGGGCAATACTTGTCAACACATCAAGGGGACAGGTAGTTGATCAAGATGCATTATACGATGCTCTAGCTTCGGGTCAGTTGGGAGGTGCGGGACTTGATGTCTTCAGAGAGGAGCCACTATCAAAGGTCAGTCCGTTGTTAAAACTACAAAACATTGTCCTCGTACCTCACATTGGGAGTGCAAGTAAGGATACAAGGACGACTATGGCAACCATGTGCGCTGAGAACATCATTGCAGCTCTCAACAATGAAAGACCACCAAACATTGTCAATCCGGAGGTTCTATGAATGAATCAAGATCTAATTGAGAAAATGAAATCCAGACAGTCAATTAGGAGGTTTACTGGCGAACAAATACCTGATTCAGTTATAGAAGATATCGTGAATATCGGAAGAACCGCTCCAAGCGGTGGAAATTGCCAACCTTGGAGAATAGTCATTGTTACAAGAAACGACCTGAAGTATGAGCTTGTCGCTGCGGCTTATAATCAGAAATTCATTGCAGAGGCCCCAGTTGTATTTGTCGTCTGTGCAGTTCCAGAAGAGTCAGCTATGAGATACAAAAATAGAGGTCGTGAGCTGTACACACTTCAGGACACTGCAGCTTTAACTCTGAACATTCTGTATGGTGCGCATCTTTATGGCTATGGTGCATGCTGGGTAGGATCTTTCAACGAAGAAGAGGTTTCAAAGGCACTCAACATTCCCTCCGAGATGCGACCAGTTTCAATGGTTCCTGTTGGCAAGATTAGGGGGGGTCTACCTCCTTTGAGGGGACGTAAGAGTTCCTCAGAGATTGTCATAAGAGAGCAATTCGATTAGTCTTCGGGCATTCCTCATCGCTATCCTCCTTATGCATCCTCAAAGACCCCTAGGATACTCAGCAAACCAGATTTCTCTAGTCCTCTCATTGACTATGGATTGTGTGAAAAAGAAGGGGGGATGGGGGCAAAGCCCCCATGTTCCTTTAAACTATACTTATGCTGTTCCTACAACTACTTCTTCCTGATGAGGAAGAGTATGAGTAGCACAACCACTCCGACGCCAATTCCTCCAATCAATCCAATGAGTAGTGGATCAAATGGTGGTGGTGCTGTCGGTGTAGGTGTGGGTGTCGGTGTAGGTGTAGGTGTCGGCGTTGGTGTTGGGATCGGTACATTGCCTGCATCGAACGCAGCACTCTCTGCTTCTGCAGACAGCGAGTATGGACCGTACGACGTCGGTGGGTCATCAAGAGTTCCGAGTGGCTCACCGTCTAACAGGAAGACCAAGTCAAGGCTGATGGCTATGACCTTGTAGGTGTAGCTGGTATCAAACCATCCATCTGAGTCCCAGACAAAGAACTCCTCAGTCAGGTTCTGAGTCAAGATTTGGTAAGGTGCGCCATCTTGACTGATCCAGACAGCGTAGAATATGCCATCATCCTGGTTCCGGTCTGAGCCATCCCAGGTGAAGTTGTAGAGATCTCCACCAAGGTCGTCAGGTGCATTCACTGTGATCTCTGGTGCAAAGAAGTTTTCGATGAAGATGTTTGGTATCTCAATGTCGTAAAAGATGTTACTACCAGTTTGGCTGTAGACGAGTACTGAGTACGGCAGGTTGGCCAGCAGTGGATAGGTGTCTACCTCGAACACCAGACCATCAACAGGATCCTCCTCAAGACCGACTCGACTGTCCACTGTCAGATAGTACTGTCCACCATCGTTTGCGAAGTCGAGTATACCGAATTCGAGAGTTCCAGCTCGTGTCAGTGTGATTATGGTGTGCTCTGGATGATTGGCTGATGCCATAGCACTCCCTAACAGGTTGTTGGAATAGGTCCTGTCACCCATGGGAACATCAGAGAACCATGCCATGACGTCAACGTCAGATCCGTCAAAGTCAACCTCGCATTTGAGGACATCACCCACAGCGAAGGGTCCTATGTTCTTTTCCCAAGCATAGTCACTCTCGATGATAGGTCCGGAGAATGCTCCACCAGGATCGGATGCATGAACCTTAGTACCTTCTCTCTCAGTGAGTGTTCCGTAGAGTACACTCATCTGAAGGTTGGTAATCCCGAACTCAGGAATGCCTGGATTCGATCCATCAGTCCATGTAGCTTTCATCTTCACATGGTCTCCAGATGCAGTGCCACCAGCATCAATAGCAGTCGGTGTTAGTACATCTCTAGCTGTGTAGGTGAGTGCCAGAGTTGGTTCATCAAGAGCTGAGAAACCAACGACAGTCAGTGTGAAGTCTTCAGGGATGGTTGTACCATCAAGAGCATTCACAGTGACATAGATGATGTACATTCCAGTCGCTCCATCCACTTTTGCAATAGCAAGCGCTGAGTCATCTGTGTTCTTGTCTGCAGTTGCAGACATGGCCAGCTCAGAGCCGTCTATACCGATGATTGACACATCCATGGCTGAGTCAGCATATGTCCAGTTGACTCTTGCAGCTAGATGGTTCACAGTATCATCTGTCAGGTCAACGACAAATGACATGTGGTCAGCAGTGTAATCCGCGCTCCAATAATCGATGCTCATCTTACCAGCAGTGGCTTGTCCATTTTCATATGGAGTTCTAACAGCACCATAGCCTTCAGCGAGTTCCATGACTGTGTCAGCAGTGTCGTATGTTGCATAGACACTGTAGCTGTAAGGCAGTTTGAAGTCCATAGTACCGTTGTTAGCAATGACGAAGCCCTGATGGATACCGTACTCTGGTGTTGCTCCAACAGTCAGTGTGACATTACAGTCATCTGCTTCGTTAGCAAAACCAATGTCAGTATCAGGGGCAAGAGTCCAGGTCTGGACAGTTACTGTCAGGGTGTTACCGCCTGTATATGGCCAGCTCCAGATGGTGTCATCATGGACTGATATGATTGGTGTGTTCGGGAAGAGGTTGCTCAGACCACCTGGATGAGCCAGATCGATCTTGAGAACGTTGCCAGTTTCACCAGCATATTGCAACCGGGTAAGCTCGTTACCCGCACCGGTACTTGTATTGTAGTAGTCAGGAATGGTATTTGCTGGATCGTTGTCAATCCAATCGAACACGAATGCCCACAATGTGTCACCTGCAAATGTGGTTTGGTCACCAGTAATTGAGATTGTCGCATAGTCCGCAGTCGCGAAGTTCGAGTACGAACCAGCCGAGGCAGCCTCCATTTCTGCGTTTAAGTCAAAGTATCCAGCTAGAGTCCTGTCATGACCCAAGGATGTTGTTTCGTTGTAGATGAAGGTCTCGAAGCTGAACGAGGTAGTCTGATCAGCAACATAATGCTCAGCACTCCATCCCATGTCTCCATAGACCCAGTTGTCACCTTGTACTTTCAACGTGACGACATCATTCGCACCAACAAGACCGAAGTACAAGTTACCATCAGCATA
>JBHLOX010000112.1:0-2488 GCA_048940045.1 Promethearchaeota archaeon | reverse complement strand
TTGGTGTCCGCTATTGTAGTTCCACTCCCAATAGCGAGAAGTGGAGTTGTAATCGAACCCTGCAGTGTAGAGCATTGAGTTATACTCTTGAACGAGAGTGACTGTGCTTACAGCCATGATTGTTGAACCAGGCGCAACACCAGTCAGATACTCCATTGTGCCGTTAGGGCCAACAGGGTATTGTGCTACTCCACGGCTAGCAATTTCAGCAGCTGTGAAAGTTCCGTGTGAGTCACTGTCGTACATGATACCAATCGCTCGTCCACCAAGTGCAAAACCATCGACCATTCCTAGTCCAAAGATACCAGGCTCCCAGAAGTGACAGAGTATACCAAGTCCGAAGCGTTTACCATCAGCAGGATAATCGATGTACAGGTTTGTGTGTTCAACTGTTCCATCTGCTTGATAGTAGTAGTCCTCATCTAGATCATCGGCGAAGCTCCAGTCACCCATGGCACTGTACATAGCCGTAGTAGCTGGGTCGCTGAAGTTGTAGGTACCCCAGTTGATGTTTAGGTTCCAGAAGTCAGTCCATGCACGTGTTGTGTTCCAGTCAATGATAAGCTTTGTACTGTTCACAACAAGCGTGGGTGCGAATATCCTCATACTTGGGTCGTAGCGTCGCTGAACAGTATAACCGTTGCAGGCGTACGGAACCATTTGCCAAGTACCAAGTGTCGCGTTGAGAGTGACATTCATCAGATCACCACCTGAAATGGTGGATGGGTCTGGAATCTCAAGTGGCTGTCTCAGGACATTGTAGTAGAAGTCTGTAATGGCTGCGTCTCCTCCTGGGTAATATCCACCGTATAGAGTCCACCAGTAGTACAGGTAGACATCGAAGAAGTAGTCTAGGTCATACATACCACCAAGATACTGAACGTATGGGCTCCCATGTGTTTCATAAACATCATAATTATGCTGATACGTACTAGTATTGATGTATGTCTTTCCACCTTCAGTGAAGCTTAGTATGTTCCAGCCTGAAGCTGCCAGCCATGCATCGGGATCAACAGTTGTAAGGTTGACTCTGTAGAGGTTCACACCAAATGCCCAACCTGATGGATCATAGCTTGTAGGAAGTCCATCAGGACCAAAGTCGATTGCATCGACTAAGTCGGGGATGGTGAAGTCTGTACCAGTGTCAACAACACCAACTCTTGTACCAGTACCATCATATCCAGCTGCCCAGACTTGATCTACGCCAATATGAGGATTAATTGCGTAAGCATCTGGTTCAGTTTCTGGGGGAGCTGCGGATATCGTGTCTCTGGGTTCTACGCCGGTTGGTATATCTCTTTTAAGAACGTCGGCAAATGCGGTTACAATACCATCGAAATTCTCGAGCTCGACTGCTGCTTCTGGACTAGGAATATATCCACTTGCAAGAGTCATTGCACCGATTTCAGCTTTCCAGCTGACATCAATAATCTCATCTAGTGTGGCCACATCGGAATCTGTACGAACTGTGACAAGGACTCCCATGTCACCATCAACATTCCGGGCTACATTACTGGGAATATATCCTGTATCCCTATAACTAGCTAGAATCGAGCCGAAAGGACCACCTTCCTTCGGAGTATCGATATATCGTTGAATATCCATCAACACATCCTCAGGTGTGGTATTCTCAGGTGCTGCAACCGGCTGAATGTGGGTCATGGGCGTGAATGGTACAAGGACCATTGTAATGGTCAATGTAGCAATCAAGAACATGACGCCAGCCTTCTTTAGGTTGTTCATGTTTGTTTTTCTCCTCACTTGTTTGTAGAGAACAACCGCGACCAAGATAGCATCATCTCCGCGTTGATGATGTTCTCTGGACGCAATAAAACCTCCAACGTTCATCCAATGGGATGAACGCGTCTCCTCTTTCAGCGTTCTCCACGGGTTTGTGATTAACATCGGCCAATCGATTGTCTCTATTAAGCATTGTGCAAGAATTGTACTAAAAAGGCATTCTCATTTTTCCCTATCAACCCTCGTACAAGCCGAGAAAGTTCAGATGGGAAAAAAGAGGGCGGATATCGCTTTTTAAGAACCAAAAAAGGATATGAATGGCAGAGCAGGTCGATGTGTAGGTGGATACACCATCTTTGAAGAAGTTCTTGAAAATATCTAAATTCCGATGGGAAAGGGAGTCGATGAGTTGGAGCACGGACTATTGACGAACCATCTTCTTAATCGTATCCACAACCTCGTTCACCATGATGATAGCTCCAATCATCTCAACTTTGGGCTCTTCACCGTGTGAGTCACCAACCTCTCTCGCTACTCGAGTCATTGATCGCCCTAAACTTTCAATCAGTGCAACCAATGCTTTCTTGCCGCCTTCACTCTGATTGCTTGATTCAACCTGAGATATCAATTCAACCAGATCGGAGATTACACTATCAGAAACCTCAGATGCCGTTTCAGCTCTTCGAGCGAGGTCCTCCCATTTGGTCTGAGCTTCTCTGAGTTTACTAGATAGTTCAGGAACGATGCT
>JBHLOX010000014.1:30562-34214 GCA_048940045.1 Promethearchaeota archaeon | reverse complement strand
CTCTGGTTCAAGAACTATTGCCCTTCCAAATACAACACGTTGTCTTTGGCCACCGCTGAGCTGATGAGGTAGTCTGTCATAAAATGAGCTTGCCGGGGAAAGACCTACGCGTTCCAATGTTGCCTCAGCTTTCTCGATCCTCTCTACTTTTGTGCCGATATTTTGGAATTTTAGAGCATCTGCAATAGCATCTCCAATCGAACGCCTTGGGTTGAGTGAAGATGTTGGATCCTGGAAAGTGAATTGAATATATCTACGTAGAAGACGTAAGTCTTTGCCTTTTGCCTTCGCAATATCCTTCCCGTCGTATATTATCTGACCTTCTGTCGGTCTTAAAAGACGAACACAGAGTCTTCCAGTCGTTGTCTTTCCTGAACCACTCTCACCTGCAAGACCTAAGACCTCCCCTTTCATGATCTCAAATGAAATATCATCCACAGCCCTGACGAAAGTTTGCTCCTTTGTTATAAGAGATTCAATGAAACCTTTTTGAACTGGGAAATACTTTTTGACATTTCTGAATTCCATAAGCGCCATTTATTGTCCCTCCGGGTATAGGTGACATGCAACGAATCTGGAATTCTTTATTTCTACAAGTGGCGGCACTACGGACTTACAGACTTCCATTGCATTCGGACATCTGGGATTAAACATACAACCAGGAATTGGATCGATGAGATCAGGAGGGGCTCCAGGAATCCAAGAAAGCTTCTTTTCAGGTTTGGTGGAATCAGGAACTGACTCCAAGAGGGCTTTTGCATAAGGATGCAGAGGGTCCTCAAATAGATCGATTGTTGGAGAGAGCTCCATTATTCTCCCAGTGTACATGATTGCTATGCTATCCGCTGTCTGCGCAAGAACACCTAGATTATGGGTGATGAGGATCATTGTGAGATTAAATATGTCCTTGAGTTCTGCAATCTCTTCCAGAATCTGTGCTTCAACAATAACATCGAGAGAGGTCGTGGGTTCGTCTGCAATCAAGAGCTTTGGTTTGAGTGCAAGTCCAAGTCCAATCATAACTCGTTGCCTCATTCCCCCACTGAACTGATGAGGATAATCGCTAATTCTTTCTGGCAATATTCCTAGACCATCAAGAATCTCTCCTGCACTCTCTAAAGCCTCTTCTTCCTCAATGTCGGGATTGTGAGCCTTCATGATTTCAACGAAATGTGTTCCTATTGTTATCATAGGATTAAGTGATGTCATGGGATCTTGGAAAATATACGCAATCTCATTGCCTCGTATAGATCTCATTTGATCATCAGTTAATTCTGTTATATTCACAAGCCCTCTCTCAATGACTCCTTTTTTGAAACTAATATCTTCATGAAGGTTGTAGAAGATATCTCCACTAGTAATTCTGCCCGGATATGGCACAAGACGCATTATTGACCTACCTAGTGTGGTTTTACCACATCCGCTTTCTCCTGCAAGACCGAGTGTTTGGTTTTCAGGAAGCTTAAGTGAAACATCATCAACAGCCCGCGCTAAACCTCTACGAGTCTTGTATTCGATTGTAAGGTGATCTATCTCAAGTAGATTGGATACATCCAAGTCTGCCACTTTTTTCACTCCTTTAACTTTGGTGTTAAAACCTCATTGAGTCCTTCACCAGCCAATGTAAAGCCCAAAGCAAGGATAACAATCATTAAGCCAGGGAAGGTGATGCTCCACCATTTACCAGCAATATACTCATGAGAGCCCCAAGTGAGGTCCCACCCCCAATCAGGAACATCAACTGGCAATCCTAGTCCAACGAATGTTAGCCCAGCCGCTGTTAGAATTGCATCCGCGAAGTTGATAGACATGACTACTACCGCGGAAGGAAGAATATTGGGTAGGATGTATCGGAAAATTATGTCCCTATTTTTTGCTCCCATCACTATAGCCGCCTCGACATAGGGAAGTTCCTTCACAGTCAACACTTGGCTACGAACTACTCTGAAGTATGATGGTATGTAGACTACTGCTATGGCTAGTGCCATGTTTACAACGCCAGGTCCCAGCATTGCTGCGATCGCAATAGCTAGAACTAATCCGGGAAATGCAAAGATACTATCCATAACAAGAGATACGCCTCTGTCAACGAGTCCACCCTGATAGGATGCTGCCAAGCCTACTGGAACACCAATTGAGAAACAGACCACTACGGATAACATCGCGACTTGGAGCATGATGCCTCCACCTGCAATAACCCTGCTGAGAAGATCTTGCCCTAGAGAGGTAGTCCCAAGAGGAAATTGAGCCGAAGGGGCGGCTCCGTAGGGACCAACATCAAGTCTTCCTGGATTATAGGGGGCAATCCACCATGAAACAGCAGTCATGTAAACTACAGAGAAGACAATTAGGAATCCTGCCATCGAAACATAACCTGGAGACCCTCTTTCGCTCAATATTGGATATATATCAAAAGCAAGTAAGATAATCAGCGATAGCATTAATCCTCCAACCCCAAGTGATATTCCAAGATTTGATTCATCAATACTCGCTGGTTGACCAAAGAATCCTACTACATAAGATATGGCAAACATTATTGCAGAAACAAAGATGAGTATGAAATTAGCTCTACCTTTTGTCAGCACTTCTTGTTGTATTACGACCCGTCTGAAAGCGCTTGTTAAGAAAAGCACAATTCCAAATAGAAAGGTGTAGCTAACTACAAACAGGCCAATCCCTGAGAATGAATTAATAGCAAAAGAGAACAACCCAACTAGAAAGATGATAGTTGCCCCAAGAATTGCAATGAACGCCACCCACCACTTGCCTGGTTTTTCAGCAAATGTTTCTTTAGAAGGCTTAAGCTGCAAGAAAATCCCGCTGACTACTTGTTTCTGACTCACATTAAAACCTCCTAAAGTCGAATTCTTGGATCAAGGTATGCATATAGAATATCCACCACCAATGTGACTAGACTAACAAGCAGACCAAAGAACACTACAACGCCCTGAATTGCTGTATAGTCCCTATGATTGATTCTTTGAACAAGATATGTTCCAAGACCTGGCCAACTGAACGTTGTTTCTGTGAGAACAGCTCCAGCAAGCAGTAAAGCAAACTGGAGTCCAATCATTGTGAGAATGGGCAGGAAAGCATTTTTGAGAGCGTAAGTATAAGTGATTTTACCATCGGAAAGTCCACGTGCTTCTGCAGCGACGACAAAATCCATTCTGAGTGTTTCCAACATGTTGGTTCGTGTAAGTCTAATGAATATGCCACATAGAATTGTACCGAGTGTGATCGAAGGTAAGAGCAAGTAGCGAAATGCTACAACAAACGCGGTTATGTTACCAGTCAAAAGACTATCAATTGTGTACAGACCCGTGATAGTGGGTGGTGCATCGATTCGTGGGTCAAAACGTGTACCAGTAGGAAGAATACCTAGCCCGATTGAGAAGATTAATTGAAGTATCATCCCAAGGAAAAACACCGGAATGGCATATGTGATGATTCCAAAGGCCCTGATTCCGTGGTCCTGTGCACTATCATAGTGCTTTGATGACCTTACTCCAAGTGCAACTCCTAGAAGAACAGCAAATAGCATTGAATAAAGAGTGAGTTCAAGTGTAGCTGGAAATCTCACAATAATGTGTTCGCTAATTGGTGAATAATCCTGCATTGATAGCCCAAAATCTCCAACCAATAATCCTCC
>JBHLOX010000014.1:0-30462 GCA_048940045.1 Promethearchaeota archaeon | reverse complement strand
GAAACTAAACTTGGTGTTATTCTAGATATATCAACCAGTTACGCCAGTTGACTGTAATATCAAGAATGACTCCCTTTACACTCAGCGATGTAACCGCAACAGTATTGCTCTGCCAAAGGGGTACGACTGAACACTCCTGAGCCTGCAGGTCTTGCAGATCTTCATATGCTGATTGTCGTGCAGCATCAGTTGTAGCACTTCGACCTTCAACCCAGAGAGCATACTGATCAATGCCTCCCTGTGGATATGAGCTGTTGTAGCCCAGATTCAGCCAAGAGGCAAAGGGTAAGAACTCATAGTTGTCAGGGTCTATGAAGTCAGGATACCAGCCATAGATGAATACATCCATCTCGCCATTGTTACGTGCAAGTCTGAAACTTGGCCAATCGAGTCCATCGAGTGTAACTTCAATAACACCACTGTCCTCCCAGTCTTGCTGGTAGACAAGTGCCTGTTGTTGACTAGATGGATAGTGTCCAGAGGCTTCATACCACAGATGCAGTTGCAATGGGTGTGTTTCATTGTATCCATAAGGAGCCAAGAGTTCTCTTGTCTTTGAGTAGTTTGCATCGCCCCAGATATTGAAGGCATCTGTGTGATAGGCCATTCCGATTGGTATCATGCTGTAAAGCTCATCAAAATAACCCTTGAATACGGAATCAACCACATGGGTTCTGTTGATGCCTGCAACAATTCCTTGTCGGACTTCTGTTATGTTGTATGGGGCAACATCCTGCTGGAAACAGAGATACTGTATTTGGGCGCCTACACCCTCCCAGACTTTCACGTTTGCATTATCTTTGAATGCATCAATCTGGTCTGCTGTCAGTTGTCTATATGCCACGTCTATCTCACCAGATGTCATTGCTGCTGAAAGGGCTGAGTCACTCGCATAGATCTTGATGATGATTCTGTCTGTCTTCGGATAACCAGCTGCAGCATTCCAATAGTCTGGATTCTTTACGAGAGTGATGTGGTCATCGCTACCACCTATTCTGACCCATTCATCTAGTAGATATGGACCAAGTGCACAAGGGGTCTGAGCTGTTTCGTTGAAGCCAACGAGTTCATCCATAGGAGCTACAGCTCTATCAACCATGTAGGATGCTGCACAAGCCATCAATTGTAGGAATGGTGCAAAAGATATCTTCAGGTTGAAACGGACGACAAACTCACTCACGACTGTGACATTATCAATGATAGCATCATATTCCATGTTGAGCTGGGGGCCATCAAGTTCGAAAAGGCCGTCCCCTGTAAGGTTGCAGTTTCTGTCAAAAGTATACTTGACATCCGTTGCATTGAACTCTCTGCCATCAGGGAATAAGACACCTTGACGTAATGTGAAGTCCCATACCGTACCGCCTGCACTCGATTCCCAATCTGTTGCTAGAGCTGGTTGTATATCATCAGCTCCTGCTTGTGAGCCGGGTTCGATCTCAACTAAACCTGAGCTGAGATCTGTAATCCTAGACCATCCAAAATAGTCGTATGCTTGTGCCATGTCCAAGCTCGATTCAACTGAATCAGTTGTACCTACTACGATAGTAGGTACGCCTGGACCTGGGGGAAAGAGCACCAAATATGCTCCAACACCGCCTACGACAATTAGGATGAGGACTACTGCAATAGCTTGATTTCTTTCCAAGTGATACAATCCTCCTCTTTCCCTTGCGATAGATATCAACAACGGAAGAAGTAGTTAACAGGAGAAACGCGAGTGCATATAAATGAGTAGCTCTACGTATAGCATGTGAGCTACCGTACACATGAGAAGGCGCTAATTCAAACCATTGTCTAATAAAATTGGCCTGAATGATTTCGAATTCACAGCTCCTTATTCACATAGACACCAGTTATCAGAGCACCAGTAAAGATCAATGCGAAAGGAATCCATGTGCCAATGAAACTGTAGAACATGGCATAGTCTTGCAGGATTATTGTCGCGGTTAGGAAAAAGTCCAGTGCGATAACAGTAGCAACTATCACTATTGCTGTGATGAGTGGGCTTGAGTAGTTAAACTTCTTGTAGTAGATGGATGAGAATAACGCAGATACAAAAGGAGCTGCGGCGGCATGTACAACCAAAGCTGTGTCAATGTCGAGGGTCATCATACTAACACCCATCACTGCAAAACAAACAAAGTAGATTATGATAGCATTTACGAGTAGTGTCAAAAATTCTTTAGTTTTCATCTATTCATCACTCCATTTTTCGATTTAGCAATCGAGGCCATATGAAAGCCCAGATGATTGCTATTAATAACAATAAATTGGAAGGTTCCACTATCGGACTAAATAGGGAGGTTGGGGCATTTCCTAGGGCGTGCACGATCATTACGAAAAAGAGGTTCTCCGTACGTAGATATAGCAGACCATAAATAATTCCGTTCATAAAGACACTAAAAACAAGTTCTAAAAGCATCGCTATTGTCCAACCCAGTTGCAATACCATCCAAGGGATATGTAGCAGAGTGAAGAGTGTCTGGGATATCAATAAGGCGATTATTACCTGCAGATACTTGTTTTCTACTAACTCCTTCATCTTAATCCTAAATTGAACCAGTAGGAATCCCCTGTATCCAACCTCTTCATACAGGGCTGTTCCAAAAAGCATCCCAATCAATAATCCAATCAGAGCTAGACTTTCTGTGTTCCATTGCGGGTTGAGATTAACACTTCCTGTTCCGCCGAAGCTCAACACTCCATTGATTATCTGAATAAGGATCCAAGTCAATACTCCCACAACAACTGCAATTGGCAATTTTCGTTTCTCGAGTCCAATATCTCTCCCCTCAAGTTTTCCATAAATAATTAGAATTCCAAATGAAGCACACAAAAGGAGTAGCACATTCAGAATTAATGTTCGGTGTACTAGTCCCAAAGTTACTTCTTCTATAGATTCAATTAATCCTAACAGGTATATGCCCAAGTAAAGAAAAACAATTACAATACTAACAATGAAGAATAGCATCATTGTTTTGTAATCTGACTCCTTAGATTCAATCATCCATAACCACACATCCTTTTCTCTACTGAACTTCCACATCATGATCTGACCAGGCTGGGTCGCAGATAACCAAATATTCTAAGTCTGATTCACCAACATTTTCGACATGCTGCATAGCCTGTGGCGGAACATATACGAGTGATCCAGGTCTAACTTTAACGACAACCTCATCGACGGAGATTCTCCCCTTCCCAGCCAAGATGTAATATGTCTCAGAAGTCGACCTAAGTCTATGTTTGTGTGTTCTACCTCCTTTCAATATTGTACCGTGGGCAAGGCTATACCGGATACTTGCTTCTATTCCTGTGTGGCTTGGATTAAGCAATTCTCGAATCAATGTCGAATCAGGTGCCACAACGGTTGGACATGAGTCTACATTTAGAGTTTTTACCATCTCATCTTTCTCCTAGGTTTGCGAAGTATAGGGATCTTACAACTAGCATCATAATCACAAACAAACCGAAAAGCCCAAACTCAATAATCTCAAAAATTTGAATGCTCCCAACGGTGAGGTCAGTTATCATCGGACCTAGATATGCAAAGGTTGTACCTATGAATAATGTAATCCACGCCCACTTCTTTCCAGTTTGAAGCCATTTCCATATTATTAGGGTTAGTGCAAGACCTGCCATCAGGTTGAAGATTCCAATGAGCCTCCACAACAAGACGATGTAAGCTGCGACTACACTGTTTTCCGTTTGAAACAGCAACCAGTCTAAACTGGTGAATGTTTGAAAGCCAGCAGCAAGCACTTCTGGAGTTAAAACTGTCATGACACCATAAACAGCCAACCCTAGAGTCGTCACATAGAGAATAACCTTGTGATGTTTGTTTAGAGAATCTCTTACTGTCATTATTTACCCTCCCTAAGAATCTTAGTTGCTGTCACCACCATCCAAACGAGAGGAACAGCAGTCGCCAGTCTTTGAAGAAGTCCACCATAGTCCTCTAAATCTGGGAACATGTATAGAAGAGAGAACAGACTTGTCAAGATTATGACAACCCAGCTGAACCATACATGTGAGTGCCAAAATGGATTCGAGTAGATTCGCGGAACTATGGCTAGCGGTACAGGAATCATCACTAATGCAGCTAGTGTGGCAAACAGACTGTGTATTCCACCAGTAATTGTTACATCGATGCATCCAGCATCACATGGGAATATTCCTGTTAGCACGAGAAATATGCCCGACATAGCCATCATAAAGGGTCCAATCCTTGTACCTTCACCCGATGAGATGTTTTGATGGATTCCCACGGCAAAGAGTATGAAGAAAATACCAAGCAGAGGAAACCCTAGGGTGTTCATAACAATAGCATAAGGTGCTTCAACATCACCCAACTCACTCATGGATTGACTGATAGGATTGTATCCAGGCTCTAGTGCACCTAGAGTGAAGAGTACTATTGCATAGACGATTGGACCGATGATTCCTGCATAGACAAAAAAAGACCGAGTCATTCTATTATCACCTTAATCTTTCAAACTAGTCCAAACGGCCAACCTATCGTATTGCGAATTTTCGATCCTACAATCATGAAAGGAGCCATCCAACAAATATGGTGGCACGCTGCTCGTTTCCCAATCACAATTGAAGGGACTAATAGTAGAAGGATTATGATATAGTATATGAAGTACCTTGCAGGCTCATCTACTGAGATTATACTATCCATCATGAAAAGAGCATTGACAGAATTGAAACCTCCAGCCATAACAATAAGTCCAATTATGATTACTATCCATGGTAACCAGCATGCATACTTGGACCAGTCTCTGCGCCCACCTTCAGCTCTCTTATCATTGACGGCAAAACAAATCTCCTGCAACCCTCCTGCTGGACACACCCATCCACAAAATCCACGACCAAGGAATAAAGAGCTTAGGAATAACAATGTGAACACTATGAAACTGCCATTCATAATACCCACTGAAGCCACCTCAATGATGAGGTAGGGTGAAAAGTAATTCATTATAACCGGGAATAACAGAAAGGAACCAATTATGGCTCCCTTACGTACTCTCTGTCTTCTTGTTCTCTTCAATATCCTCAGGCCGCCTAACCCGCTTAATATAACGACCCTATAGCAAGGACCTTGACGTATAATGCCGTTATACCTAGCAGGGCAATAAATATAACGCCGTTATATTTTTATTTGTCCAATTCTGTGCATGTACACGCGTATAGGAGGATTCACCTACGACTGAACTTGAGAAAGGAGAAAACTCAAAGAAACAAGGTTTATGCAGAAATTGTCCTGTAGGTCTTGGATTTCCGTTTTGCTGGATCTGTGTATTCGCAGCTATTATCGCTATTCACTTCGTGGGAAATTACTTACTACCAGTTTGATTACTGAATCTTGAGCTAGACTAGTATAACTCGTGAAGTATTTCATTCCGAAGTAGGTCGGCACAAACTACAATCTTCTTGACCTTCAACATGAGTCGGATGTATCTCACAGATAGTACCGTCAGACCTCATGGACATGCAGATTGAACAGATCGTTGTGACAGTGTCTTTCCTTTGGTTTTCCTCCGATGTGATTTCTGAAACAAGATTCTCTATTGCGCACTTTACATCAGGTAGTTTGCGAAGTGCGTCTGTGAGTTGATCCCCCCTCTTCTGTTTCATGTACTGACTAACAGCTGATTGTGTTGTACCAAGAAGTTCAGCTACTTCTCGCTGTTTCATGGAATGATTCTCAATAAGCTCTTGTGCTATAAGAGAACGAATGGCTGGTAAGACCACAGATACAATTGTTTCGCAGGGAGGACGCATAAGGACACCTCAAAATACCTATTCGATATGGACGCACTAATTCTAGAAAAGATTGTTGCTGTAATGGGGGCATCAAGTCCCCCAATTCAGCCAGGATATCAGGTTGATCTGTAGTCTGGCATAAAAAGGTGCACTACTCGATTAACTCAAAATCCTCTTTTGCGGCGCCGCACATGGGACAAACCCAATCGTCGGGCAGATCAGCGAATTTTGTACCAGCAGCAATGCCGCTATCAGGATCGCCAACGTCTTCATCGTAAACCCAGCCGCATACCATACACTCGTACTTAGCCATGTCAGTGTCTCCGGTTTTTTCCTATCTTGTGCGGATAAATTATCCGCGCGAAGGTCTTAGCTGGAGTGGATAAAAGGCTTCGGATAGGTGGTAGCGAGTGAATAAAGACGTTAAGTGTCATTCACCCTCATATTCGTCCTCACTACGTTCCTCTTCGTCTGTGACGTAATACTCTTCCAAGACTTCTTCCTCATCTGCTACATCCTGAGGATATTCAGTTTCTTCCTCTTCAGGAACTGGAAGGACATCCTCCTCCTCTGATGGTTCCTCAATCTCTTCCAGTTCTTCTTCAGAGGGTAATGGCTCGACCTCTGGGACCTCCGGTTCTGGGATTACTATTTCCGCCTCTTTCAGAGCCTTCCTTGATTTATACAGGTAGTTTAGGACCATGACAAATGCAATGAATGGGAAGAGTAGAAGTTTGATGACATCAGAAACCACTCCTTGAAGACCTGGAATTGTTATGAAGGATGTGAATACACTCTCAACAAACATGAATCCAGAAGCCAGGAAATACGTGAGCGTTGCAGCGAATTCCTTAGATAGTTTCCATCTGGTGTCTAGATCAGCTCGACTGGCAAGAGTCCTTCCAATACCACTCATTGTATAAAGTATGAATGCAACAGAAATGCCAATGCTAATTAGATCCAGACTTGGATCGAATCCCTTCAACACATTGTAAATGAAGTAAGCTGAATAAAGTGAGATGAAAAGACCAAGTACTGAAACACCACTGGCTGTTGATTTATTCCTCTCTGCCACAAGTATTAATCCATTGATGAAATTGAAACCCATGGCCAAAAGACCACCCAGAATAGCCAATACTAATCCAACTGGGTCCGGGGCGAAAATGAACCAGCCAAAGATTACAGTGCCGATGATTACAGCATAGTTGAAAATGTAAATTGCTCCATAGAGTATTCCCACAATAAGTGAACGCTTACCTGTATCAACGCTTTCTGCAAAACCCAACGAGGTTCTTGTTGCGAAGTAGGATTGGAACACAATCCAGCCCAAGAATGTAAAACCAACGAAAACTATCACGAAAAGACCAAAAGTAAAGAACACCATCCCAATTAATACAAAGGCACTAATGACTCCCCAGATAATTGTGTAGATAAGAGACTTCATGTAAGACTCATCGCTTGCGACAAATCGGGATAATCCCAGAAGAGACATGAACGAAGTTAGCATGAAGTAGATTGGGAAAACTCCTCCACTGAATACGAGCGGTGCGAGTGGGGCAAACACAGCACCTAAGCTCTCCCAAATAGTAATGATCACAGCTCCAATGAAGAACACTATAGTAAACCATCTAAGTCGTTTACTAGCAAAAAAAAGTTTCAAGCCTTCAATGAAATTTGTAAGCATGGGTATTTCCAACTAATTCGCCTCCGTTGACACAGTTTTCATATATTACAATCTCTATTTATTTTTGAGCACGTGAAGGATTTCTTCCTCAAGTGTGTCTTTGACCGTTGGTTTTTCAATCAAAGTTCCAACTAGGTTCCCTTCAGAATCGTAGAAATTGAACCAGGGTATGGCAGTCACTCCCCACTCATTCACTTCCGGTGGTGAAGGTGGAACTGCCCATTGACGATCTGGATCTAGAGGTGCAGTCTTGATTTTACTGAAAACAAGAACTTCCAATCCAAGTTGCTCTTCAATTTGCTGCATAACTGGCATTGCCCTCTTGCAATCGCCACACCAGGCCGCACTAAAGGCAACAACAGTCAGACCCTTGAGTGCTTCACGTAGTTCGTCGACCACAGATGCATTCAGTTTGTAAGTATTGTAGACCTCAAGAAACTTTTCCTTATCTTTGTCTTTGAGGCTATCGATGTATCCACGGACATTTGTTGTACGTGATCTGATATTGTCGAGGTCGACCATGTTAATTCCACCTCTTCAAGTCCTTCTAAAACTCTTCGATACATCCATCTCCATAAGCCTGATAAGACACGGGGGACAACCAAGAGTAGTTCATCTTGGGACCGGTGAACATTGTGTCTGTTGAGCTCTACAAGGCTATTATCGTTGGACCTCCTAATGTAGGGAAGTCAAGTCTAGTCAGACGGTATCAAAGCGATGAGTTCAGGGAAACGCACACTGCAACCATTGGTGCAGAGCTCAGTGCTGCCACCTTCGATTTTCCTGAGGGGCGAGTTGTCCTCACGATTGCTGACATAGGAGGGCAGGAAACATTTGCAGGACTTCGGAATCAGTTCTATCAAGGTGCGCATCATCTCATCATGGTCTATGATTGCACTGATCGGTCGACCTTTGAGCGTATCACTAATCTCCATGAAGCTCTTACAGAAAAAATCTGTATTCAACGAGAGGACTTCCTTGGTGGCTCTCTTGTGGCAAACAAATCTGACATGAAAGAGGAAGCTCAAATATCAGCTCAAGAAGGTCAACTACTAGCTGATCTTCTCACTCTCAAATTCTTTGAAACCTCTGCAAAGACTGGGATGAACGTGAGTGAACTATTCCATTATGCAGCCGCTGAGTCACGTCGACTACATCGTCGAGTATAGACCATTTCTATTGAGTTGCTGCAGTCATCCTG
The DNA here is from genome assembly GCA_048940045.1 of Promethearchaeota archaeon. Lineage (GTDB taxonomy): Archaea > Asgardarchaeota > Thorarchaeia > Thorarchaeales > Thorarchaeaceae > SMTZ1-45. The sequence continues at coordinate 21,808 of JBHLOX010000014.1, read as the reverse complement.
CAATCACGAATTCTCATTGAAGGTATAATTGTCGGAGTTCTCACTTCCCACCAGAAGACCTGTGTTCGATCATTACCCAAAGCGTCGATATTATGGAGCATTCGCATTGTGTTATCACTGATGCGCATGTTCTTGATGGGTTTTATCTCGCCTTTATCAACGAGAAACATTGCATCCCTAGGGATTGTAGAGAAATCACCAGTCTGTGAGTTTTGGAAACGAGTATACCAATTGCATGTCACATAAATTGTTGGTTTAGAAACATCCAAGAGTTCCTCAATCTTGTGATCTCCATTACCAAACACAATATTTGATGGTGATGGCACTAGCAGCTTCATTTCCGTGCCTACTAGACTGGAGTTTCCAGTACTATCAGTTTCAAACATTCGTGCAGAAGTTGTATTGTGGATGTATGATTTGAGAACTCCTGCATCTAAAATCTGGGTAGTTCTACTTGGTGTACCCTCCCAATCGAATCTTCTACTGGAAAGCCCTCCCGAAAAAAGGGGATCATCAGCCGCATTGACAAACTCTGGTGCAAGCTGTTCCCCTATTTTGTCACCAAGTGGAGAGGAACCAATTAAGATCGTGAATGGATTAGCAAGTCTAGGTATACGCCCAATTACATCAGCTGCGACTGTCGGTGTCAGCACTAGATCATACGTCCCCGGCACTCCTTGAATAGCACCTATTGATTGCTTTGAAAGACGACCAGCTTTTTCTCCTGCTTCAATCATATCTTTTTCCGACTTTGAAGGATATACCCCACAACTTAGACCTTGACCAGAGTAGTCGAGCTCATCCTGAAGAGCTCTAACATTGAGTTCATAATAGGTTCGGCTCCCGGAACCTTCAGGTCCTTGACTTGACCTAAAGAAGTACCTTATCCTATCAAACCTGATTGCTCCGGCGACACGCTTGGCACCCTCTTCGACAGCATTATCAACGACCGTGTTTATGACTTCTGGAGCGTTCTCAACAAAGGAATCAAAGCCATCGTCAAAATATCCCTTCAGTTCCGGATATGGTTGTGCTGATTCCTCTATTCCAGCATAGAACATTGAGTCTGGTAGAAACTCACTAAAGGTTACAACATCGTCAACTGCCTGTTTTGCATCATCCTTTTTTGAAATGGGTCTTTCAGTCGAACCCGTTTTCGCTCCTTTTACAACCACAAAAAGCTGGAGCTGGAGCTGCTCCCATCTCTTACTGATATCAATTGCATTTTGAGAGAAACGTATCTGAGATCCACTTGATGTTGTAGCCCGAGCAATTATAGCATCAGTCTTGTCTTTGGCGTAATCAACAGCAAAATCAACTAGTTCTTTGGTTTCTTCTCCCTCAACCATTATCCTACACCCCCTAAACGAATCTCCCTAAACCGAATTTCGCCTCCTCCTGCAAAAACAGGAACTCCTTGAGCAGGATCGCCTTTCCCACATGTTCCAGGGAAGGCGAAATTAAGATCCTTCGTTACTGCATCAAGTGCCGTGAGGAGACCTATACTGGTAGTTTCCATGATTGGTCTCCTAACCATCGAATCTGTGATTTCACCATTCTTGATTAGATAAGCTTCAGAACCTGTGTATTTGGATTGATAACGTCGATCGTCAATGTTCCATTCTTTGAAACCCCTCATGTAGACTCCTAATTTCACATCTTCTACTAATTCATCGAATGTATGGTCTCCAGCCTCAAAGTATGTATTTGCCATCCGAATGATTGGCTCTCTATTGTATGCAGTTGAGCGTGCGGCTGCATTGGAACCTACTCCAAATTTCACTCCAAACTCTCTGTTGAGTAGTGGTTCATTCAAGATTCCATTCTTGATTAACACCCGCTTTCGAGCCTTGACACCTTCGTCATCATAGAGATAGTACCCAGAAGTATTGGGAATAGTTGGATCCTCACTCACATTAACCGCATTTGAGCCAACTCGTGATTCACCAATCTCTAGGTCCCTCCAAAAGCTCTCTCCAGCTTGAGCCCCCTCTCTACCCATTATCCTATCACCCTCACTAGGATGACCCACATTCTCGTGGGCAATTATTCCTGCCACCTCATGACCGACAATCATGTCTATTGGTTGGTTAAGCAGTTCCTCAATCTTGACTGCTGTTTCTGCTGCTTTCTTCAGTCGCTCGACCTCATCTTTTACTCGTTCTACAAGTCTGGTGTCACGAATCCTTTCCCATCCTCCTGCCAGTGTAAGGTCGAGGTATTTCTGTTCTGAACTGCCGTTTCCCTTAGCTGTCAGCATAGAATACATCAGAAGATAGGAAAGTTGGTTTTCTATTTGAGTTCCCTCGCTTGTGACTAGGTACTTGTCCATTACCTTAGAATTAATTACGAAGGTGAAAGCCGCTAATCCTTCCATCTGGTTGTTCACCTCGGTTGAGAGCTCCATCATTGTTTCCATGTTTACATCTCTGAGAGGTTCCTTTACATCCATCTTCCATTTTGTCTTGTTGGAAACTGGCTCTCCTAGATTAATCGGTTCCTTTCTTCTTGCGTTCTTTGCCATCTTGTAGGCAATTGAAATTGATTCCTCAGCAAGTTTCTTCTCAAGTCTATCAAATGAAGCAAATCCCATATTACCATCAACTAGAATACGAACCCCTATGCCAATCGAGGGTGAAAATTCTCCCGATGCTGGCTGACCATTCCTGAAAGCGATTCCTCTTGTAGTGTCTTTTACATATCGAGCCTCAATGTAACTTCCACCAAGCTTACTTCCATACTCAACACAATACTCAGCGAGATCCATTCCATCTTTCACATCAGGCACCGCGAAGCAAGCAACTCCCACCTATTGATAAAGAGTATGAATCAAGAGTCCTACCACATACTTCAAAACCCATTATTTATTCTCCCACAAGAGGTCTAGCAGATGATTGAGGAAGTGAACAAACGCAAATGGATGGCAATCTATGCATTTCTTATATTGGATGTAGCTCAGATACTCCTTGTTTCTGTCCTATACGTTGGTCATCCAATTTTCGTGTTGGGATTTGACCTCGCGAATTCCGACCCGCTCATATCTGCATCGTTGTTTATTGCAATTTGTTTGATGCAAATCCTGATGCTTTATGCAGTTGCCAATAGAATGCTTCAGCAGAAGGATTTGATCAAGCTCTATCCAGATTACAATCAGGAAACAGAGTGGAAGAGTAGATACTCTCGTGATGATATTGTAGGCTGGACTCAAGACTTGGCAAAGCAAAGCAAAGTCAGAGTAAACAAGATCTTTTTGATGAACTCGCCTTTGCCTAATGCATTTACATTCAGTCTCCCCTTGCTAGGATCAATAGTAGTCGTTCACAGCAATACCTTGGATGTCCTGAATGAAGAGGAAGTCAAGGCGATAATCGCTCATGAACTTGGACACATTGCTAATCGTGATTCAATTGTTCAGCTCTTCGCAAGAATGCCATCATTCTTCATCGACTTGATCTACCTTTACATCTACATCTTGCTTGGGGTTGGTGTTGCAGACGCAATATTCTTCTTTGGAGACTACGCTCTTGCTGGAATCCGTCTAATTGTCTTTCTAGCATTCTTTTCTGTTTCACGAATTCTCACCATTGTATCCCTACTATTCATGCAGAAGGCTTCACGGTCTGCCGAACTGATGAGTGATTATCATGCCGCATCAGTTCTTGGTCATGAAGCAACGATAAACGCCCTTATTCGACTAGGTCAACGAGTCGAGGCCATCACTGTTCTGATTGAAGAGATCCGTTGGCTGGAATCATTGAACCCTGAGCGTTCTGGACCAATATCCAATGCTGAACTCATGCGAATCATCACGCACTATCCATTAGATGGAATCGATGAGGTGAATGCCCGAGAAGTGGCACCTGGTATTTTCCTAGCGACCAAATTGAAACACATGCGTGAAGTCTATGGAATCCAATTGAGTGATGAACAGATTCAGACAGCTGTGGATGCTGCTATCCCTGAACTTCAGAAGAAACATGATGAAGTGAAACCTAAACCAGATGAAACCAAGGAGCCACAGAAAGTCGACTGGAGAACGGTTGATTATGATAAGGATAGACGTCTCTCAGCTGATGAATTAGCCGATCTTCTTAAAGTTCTAAGAGAGAACCCGAAGAAGATGCTTTTTGACCGTGAGGTTGGAGCCAATCTCCTCACTCTTGCGCATCCCGATTTCAGAAGACGTGTTCTATTCATTGCTGAAGAGTTTGGTCTGTGACCTTCATGGCTCTTTGATTGTTATCCCGTTCAACCTCAGTAGGATTCATTCCTCTAAGAGATGAGATGATAGCAGAAATGATGAGTAGAACTGAGAACACCCAAATAGTCAGTCCAACAGCCTGACCGTACACACTGGCAAAAAGAGGACCGGGCGGTAAGGGACCTGGATGGATCATGAGGAAAAACACTCCAAATACTGTAGTGACCAATGCAGTAGCAATCGAGAATCCAGTTGTCCGAGCAATGTTGGTAAGTGCACTAACTACTCCCATATATTGCTTGGGTGCTGCAGTCATTATGAAATTGCCATTTGCCACACTGAAGAATGACAATCCAGTACCCATAATCGCAACGCCGAGTGCCATCAGTATGATATTTGGAATTGCTAAGGCAACGAACGCAAGCCCAGCAAGTTGAACAACCAATCCTATAACCGTCTGAGTTTTTGCACGCAACCGTTCCGATACAAATCCTGCAACTGGACCGGTCACTGAAATCATGAGTGGTTGCACCATAAGAAAAACACCAGTCATTGACTGAGTGAAATCCAACGCCTCCTGCAGATAGAATGGTAAAAGAAAGGAGAGTGGAACCATTGCCATGTAGGCTAAGAGGGCTGAGAAAATACTAGCTGAGATCCTCTTATCCTTCAAGACCCCGGTAGTAATTATGGGAGAATGGAAAGATCCCTCACGTAGAATGAAGGCAAGGAAGGTGATTAGTATACCCTCCAAGAAAAGAATACTAATTCCAAGCGATGCTCCCGGAGAAACAGTGACATAATAGATCAGGAGGAATAGGAATGAGAAAAACAAAGCGGCTCCTATTGTATCAAACTTCGTTTCTTTTACGGGATCAGTTTCAGGAACCACAAATTGAACGACAAGGAAGCCGATAATCCCTATCGGAAGATTGACCAGAAAGATACTGGGCCAGCCATAGAATTGACTTAGGAAACCACCGAGTACTGGGCCACTACCCAATGCTGCTGCAAGCACTATTGAGTTCATCCCAATTGCCCGACCTCGGTTTTGAGGTGTCGTGAAATAGGTGACTAGAGCTAACCCATTTGCTGAGAGCATACTGGCCCCTAGTGCCTGAAAGACTCGCGCAGCAACAAGCATCTCAAGTCCGATTGATATTGCGCACAAGAAAGAACCAGAAATGAAAACCAACATTCCTAGTTGAAAGACCTTTGTCTTGCCAAGACGGTCTCCAAGTTTCCCCATTAGTGGCATGGCAGAGGTAACAATCAGAAGATATGCAACAACCACCCATTGAATGGCAGCCATCGTCACACCAAGACTATCCTCCATAGTCACAAGTGACACATTCACAATTGAAGCATCTAGCGCACTAAGAAACACACCAAAACTTGTGGCTGCCACTATCTTGTAGGGTCCGGGCATTGAAGGTTGCGGGTTTGACATGATATCTATGTTCATCTCTGGACCATCTTCTCACAGTATCACAAAACAGCTAGTTTAGGATGTCAGTTGTTCTCTGCAGGAAACTTGAACTGCTTAATTGGCTTTCCGGTTTGGCACGAAACCATTTTGTGGTATTGTCGCAAACTCGAAACTATGCCAGATTGGGAGGAATTGCTGGGAAACGCGAAAGAGGATGTACTCTGTTCTGTTGAAATCTGGAAGGAGGTCCTTCAAGAAACCTTCGGGTCACGACTTGATTACGCATATACCAAAGGATCTGCTTTGAAAAATTGGGATTCAAATGTGGACTATGTTCCAGTGATTAGCGACGTAGACATTCACATCATGTTGTCTGATTCCCACCCTCTTTTCCCTAACTCATCTCAAGGGTTCACTTCCTCAATTGAAGTTTCAAAGATGTATGAAGAAAGATTCAGAGAGATGAGGGGTGAATTCCTTCACATTCCTCGTTCTCAAATCGTTCACATCAATCCCGTTCTGGATGATCCTTCATTCATTCTTCCACAGGTGTCAGATGTTCATGTTCTACTAGGTTCCCCAACTGATGGCCGGATTCCAACAAACGAGGAAATCAGAACCATTGATCTTAATGAGCTGCGAGAGTTATCAGGTTATCTCGCGGACCTTCCAAGACAGACCTTCGATCGAGTCGGTCTAGACTTCTGGACATTGCTCCGTCGAATGTGCTGGAGAGTTTCGCCTAGTCCTGTCCGACTTCTCACACAGGACCACCATAGTCCGTTGGAAGTCTGGAAATGGAATCGCACAAGAATCTTGGAGGAATTGAGATACAGAAAATTCGATATGATTGCGGACTCGTATCAAAAATACTATGAAACAGGATGGAAGCTTTTCTTGTCTGGCTTTGCAGGATTTTCGGAAATCCGGGAAACTGTTGAACATGGGTATGCTGTATTGCAAGGCTGTCTTAACGAAGTGATAAAAAATCAGTCTTCAGAATAATACTTCTTCTAAGGAGTGGACCATTGCCACCCTTCTTGACCAATGGATCAGGTATCTCTTTCTTGATGAATGATGTATTTCGAAACTTTCCGATTTGTGAGTTCTTGTTCAATTCTCATAACATGAACTGCAATGACTGACTCTGCATTCTTGAGTGAAACCAGACTCAGTCTGAGGTCGTTGTCAGTCGCCGACCTTACCCTATCCGGTAAGATTGCTTGGAACTTCAGATGTCTTTGGTGTGTCAGATTTGCTATCGTTTCCATCACCATTTTGGAGTTAGTTACAATTATTAATAATAAACGAATAGTAAATAAACAATTGTTTTCAAAATGTAACATTTTGGTTTCAATTTGCAATAAACAACTGTATAGGAAATAAAACGATTGAAACACAATCTTTGAGCCATCATTGAATTATGGTATTAGATTGTCTGGATATTCTCTTGTTTTGTAAACAAATTGTCAGTATGCATATAATAATGTGAAACTCGAAAAGTCGATATGTCATCAACTATCCTATTAGATCATAGTCATACAGCTTTGCGACAGGACCTGTAATTCTCCTGATAGTTTCTCTTTCATCATCAGTATATTGGACAGAGTAGTATGATGGCGGACGAAGAGAGTCCACATAGTGCTGTTTTCTTTTGAATTTACTCACATCGAGTTCTGCATGCTCGAAGATTCTATCAATCATTTCATCTGGAGTTTCACAGAGAGTTTCATATCTCACAACTAAGGACGCCTTAGCAAGCTTCTGATTATGCCTTAGTGTGTCATTAACGTAAGAATAAACAGATGCCCAATATTTAGCCCAACCCATTACATATGTTCCCTTGTTGCCCCAGTCATCTCTGATTTCCTGTACAAGTTTTCTGTCATCCAGATTGATGCATATCTTTGCTGTACCGAATTCGCGATGGCCAATTATCTTGGTCCAATCTAAAAGTCGAGAATCTTGTCGCTCAATCTCACTCAGTATGAGATCTTGTTTTGAGAGTGAAGCTATGTGATCGAAGGGATTGCGTACTATTACGAGGAATTTCACATCTGGAAATAACTTTAGGAGATACTCCATACGAGAGACGTTGTAATTATTCTTTGCAGCGTATCTTGTACGTGACTGGTACTGAATGAGTTTTCGAATATGCTCAGTATATAGAGTTTCAAACTCGGGGTTGCTTGTATCACACTTCAAAACATTGGATTCTGTTTCATCCAGCGTTCCAGCGAAGAATCTCTGCCAGAAAATCTCCTCGACTGCTTCCGGACTGTTTCTGTTGACCATTATTCCATCCTTGTGAAGACGTTCTATTGGTGACAGCATTAGGGGAGTCCGGTCCGCAATCTTCTGTATCCAACGTGGAGCATAAGGCAACACCATGTGGAGGTATTTGTGAGTGGCTACATCTGGATGATGACTCAACATTTCAAGTGTTATCGTTGTTCCCGCTCTCGCTAAACCAGTCACATAGATTGGCCTATCGATTTTCAAGGACTCTAATTTCCTCCTCCTTCTGGAATATTCAAGAGTATGGAGAGTATCAGCCAATGCTGGAATGGTTAGTACTAACTTGGCAATGTAGTACATTGGAGCAGGGAAATCAAACTGTGTTTTGCCACTCTCTGATCTCTTGAGCCTCATTAGATGGTCAACCTACAGGAATTACTTAGTTATGTTCTCTAATACCTCATCGGACAATAAACCATTCGCATGAATCCTAGCAAGAATTTTGTTGACACAGTAATTCACATCATACTTGTCAGTTTCCACAACAACATCAGGATTCAGAGGTTCTTCATAGGGAGCATCAATTCCTGTAAATTGTTTGATTTCTCCTGCAATTGCCTTCTTGTAGAGACCCTTGGGGTCTCTCTCAATGCATACATCCAGTGGTGCATTAACGAAAACCTCGATTGTGTTTGGAATCTGTTCCTTTGCATATGCTCTGGTTTCTCGATAAGGTGAGATCAAGGCCACAATGACAATGACTCCATTTCTAGCAAGCAACTTCGCACAGAAGATTACTCTTCTATTATGCTCATTCCGGTCTTCCTTGGAGAAACCAAGATCACTACTCAATGCCTTTCGGACATCGTCGCCATCCATCACTTCGATATGTCTTGTATCATTAAGTCGTTTGAGTAATTCTTGAGCAATTGTAGTTTTGCCACTACTAGGTAGACCTGTCAGCCAAATGCAAAATCCCTGTTCCATTGAAATCAATCCTGCATGTCGTCATTTGATAAAAGGATTCTCAAAATTCAGCAAAGTGTCAGCAACCTCTTTTCTCATCATGTTCAATGGCGGAGATTGCCCGTTTGATAGCAAATCCCTAATCTTCTTTCCAGAGAAATGTACAATATCAACTTCATCATGCGGACAGACCATATCATTAGTTATGTAACCACACTTCTTGCAGTAGAAGAATGAAGAGAACTTGATCGGTGTAATTCCTAAATCAGGGAAGTCCTCGAATATTGTGTGTGCATCAAATGGACCATAATATTTGCCTATTCCAGCATGATCTCGACCCACAATGAAGTGTGAGCATCCGAAGTTTTTCCGTATGATTGCATGATGTATCGCTTCCTTAGGTCCACCATAGCGCATCTCTGTATGAAGCACTGACATTGTCGCAGAATCTCTGGGATAGTAATTCTCCATGAGTACTTTATATGCCTCTAGTATGACCTCATCCCGAAAGTCGCCTTTCTTCTTTTTGCCGATGAGGGGGTTGATGAAAATACCATCAACCATTGATAGGGCAGTCTTTTGCACATATTCATGACCTAGATGTGGAGGATTCCTTGTCTGGAAAGCAGCGACAGTTTTCCAACCTTTCTTCTTGAAGAATGTTCGTGTTTCCTCAGGACTGCGTGTGTACTCTGGATATGGATTGCCAATATGGTTGAGGCATGTTAGTCGCCCTCCGACCAATATTTCCTTCATTCCACATATCTTCGCCACACTTGGATGATTGGTATTAGTTGTACCAAAGACTGATACTGCAAATTCTTTCTTGTCATACGAATAGAGCTCTTCAATTGTCATTACCGCAATGGGTCCACCATTCATGTGTATTCCCACATCATCTCCAATACTTGCTCCATCAATTTCAGATTCATCAACATCCAGAATAATGGGAATTGTCCAAGGAACATCAGACTCCAAGCGCCCTCGTTTAAGAACGCTCAAAAAGTCGTTTCTTGTTAAAAAGCCTTGGAGTGGGCTAAAAACTCCTTGAGCGATGTTGTCAATCTCTTGAGCTTGTTCCATGTTAATAGTCAGAGAATACAGTTCAGAGAAACTGGATATCAGGTCCTCTCTCTTTTTTTCGGGAGCTGTTAGATCAATGAGTTTTCCGCCATGGGGAGAAATCATGAGATCATTTCCTCTTAGGACTGAAATCTGATCAGCCACGTAGGCAGAACTCAATCCGATAGAGCTATCTAATATCTATTACGCAAAAACTTACTCATACTAGTTTTAGATTGGTGTCATTGCGATTATCCATCACAGTCTTCGATATCAGCAGGTCAGAGTTCCAAGCGTCAGTAAAGTAGAAGGAGACTCTATGTCTTCTATATGCTATTCATTTGCTCTAACGTTTGATTTACATAAGAACAAAGAATATGATATGTTTTTCCTGCTGAAAAGTCACTATATTTCAGTTATATTGTGAGGAGTTTGTGAAAATGAAAAGGAAGCACGCTATTGTATTAGCAATGTCTTTCATTATTGTCGGAATGATGTTCTTCTCTTTGGACACACCGTTTGTTTTGAAACAAGAGGCAACTTCAGAGAATGTATCATCACCACGAGATGCGATCGAAATGGCGGACGAACCGGTTCCTCAGGAACCACTTCGTTTGAATGTTATAAGTAATCCAAGCTTTGAAGATTGGGATTCTGTACTTGATACCCCTGAAGATTGGCAGGTACAGTCAAGTGCCTATCAGTTTGGTGATCCTGCTTATACTGAGGAGGTTGCAAATGGTACCTATGCTGGTTACATCGAGGGACAAGGGGGCCCTGTAGCTTCCGCAAGTTCAACTCTTTCCACTGGAAATATTCCCCCAACAACAAATGACTTGTTGGAACCTGGTCTTTCCTTGAGTTTCAATTGGAATGTACTTGCAGTCCCAGATTTACAATTTGGTTCTGAAGTATCCCTATCTCTTAAAACAACTGGTCTTCTAGGTGATCGCTTCCTCTATTATCATCTATGTACTGGGACTACATCCTACACGAATGATGATCGGAACTTTCACACAATTGTGAATGACACAATCAATCAATGGAATAACTTCGATAGAAACATCACTGAAGAATTCATCGCAGCTTTTGGATTGGCACAGCTAACGAGCACAGACTACGTATCAAATTTCTATTTCTATGCAACTTCACCAGCTGGAGCAACAGATATGGTGCGTGTGGTCTTTGATGATGTAGCCCTCTATAATAGCACATACACGGGATTTCTTAATAATGGAGATTTTGAAACCGGCACAGGAAGTTCCTGGTTTACGTATCAATCGACACTTGGTCATGTTGAACAGAGTCCCGATAGTACTGTAGATAGTCATTCAGTCAATATAACGGTACCACAGGTTACCGAGGGAAGTGGATGGGCTAGGTGTTATCGATATCTTAACTCCAAAGCATATTACTATGCTTTGGTACCCGGAATGACAACAATCCGAACTGACTGGAAATATAATGATACAGTTGGCGCTGGAGCTGGACAATATGCGTATCTAAGATTAACATTTCAAAATGCATCGTCATACTTTGTGCATTACTATTTTGGTATTGGAGACGATACCATCCACCTTGCCAATGATACAGCGAATTATTATGTCAAGGTTCCAGGATTTGGAGTGAGAGATGTCTGGCAAACCTCTGAATTTGATCTCTACGATGCTATAAGTCAACTTGGGTTTGGTAACCTGCCTCTTACACAACTAAGTTTCTATGTCTATGAAGCTCAGCCTGGTTCGACTGTTGAATTATTAATTGATAATTTCAATATACTATCATCTCCTGCAAATGATCCAACATTTGAATTTGAAAATACACCTTTGTTTGATCCACCATTTCTCGGATGGTCTAGATCATACTATACTCCAGGTGCGGTGACTAGCACTCCAGATTCTCACAGTGGATTGTCTGCTTGCAATATCACAACATTTGGACAAGAAGCCGGAATCTATCGTGATTCCATCTATGCTGAATTTGATAACAAACTTGCAACCGATTTTTGGTGGAGATTAGACCATATTGATACGTCTGGTCTCGCTGGAACCTATATTCAGCTTAAATTCTTCGACACTACTCAATACTACTATATTCGATATATGTTAGGGAAATCAACCTCTTTTCCAATAACAAATTCATCATCTATCAAGCATGTACTCGCTGAAAACATCAATCAGATTGGTACATGGAATAATCTTGCTAGAAATATCACCGATGATTTTGAGAGTAGCTTTTCTACATCCTCGGACTCATGGTATCTCTCAGGTATTTCACTTTATGTTTATACAGCACCCGGACTAAAGTTGACTTGCCTCTTCGATGATATACAGTTTATTGACACTGAACCCCCAGTAGTTGATTCTGTTTTGTTTGATGCAACACCGATGTATTATGAGCTTGTGAATGTACGAGTCGTTGCATCTGACACACGTCCTGGAATCTCCTCTGTTATTGTCATATTCACAACAGATGGGTGGTCTTCTGCTGATGTAGCTGTTGGGGTTTACGATCCCAGTGATTGGTTTTATACACTTATCCCTACTCTACCATATAACACGCAAGTAGAGTTCTACGTCCAAGTGACAGACGGTTGCGGGGTTGAGGGTATCGATGACAATGGTGGTTTCTTCTACACTTACACAGTAGGGGATGATATAGACCCCGTTCTAGATGCTCCTAATGATGTAGAATTTACAGTCGGTGAAACAGGATACAATATTGATTGGAATCCAACTGACGACAATCCTGCTTCCTTTGAGGTGTTTGTAGATTCAGTCAGCACCTACACAGGTTTCTGGAATTCATCATCGGAACATATTGTCATTGACCTTGATGGTCTGGCGGTTGAAACATACAACTATACATGTGTTGTCTATGATGATGCTGGAAACAGCTTTGCTGACACCGTCATTGTCACAGTTAATGCAGGACCCACAACAACATCAGAACCAACAACCACTGAGCCAACAACTACACCAGGTCCCAGCGATTTTCAAGGAATGATCCTCATAGTATCAGGTGTTGGCGTGGTTGTGGTGATTGTCATAATTATTGTGATGCTGAAGAAGAAAAGATAGCTACAATTGAGTTTGGAGAGGTGAATACCTCTCCTTCTCCCCTCTTTTTCGATAGTCACTTCCGATAGTCTATTAGGTACGTTCGCAAGTGCCCATATACTATGCAGGTAACCTCAGACTTGATTCTTGGTTCAACCATTGGCTTGATTGGTGCAGCAATGTATGGACTCTCTGTCGTTGTGTATCGGTCTCAGGCAGATGAGATTCGACCCATAGCAGTCAGTGCAATCAAGATGTGGGTAGCCTTGCCTTTCATGACAACGTTGATACTTCTTATTCCAGGACTCGAAGCCGCCTTTCTGCCTTCTATGACCATCATGCTACTTTCGGTTTCTGTTCTCTTTGGCGCAGTGTTTGGGGATACAATCTACCTATGGAGTCAAGAACGGATTGGGGTTTCCTATGCTTTCCCGATAGCAATGTCATTCCCTATCCTGACCTTCTTCATGACAGTGGGATTCTTGAACGAGCCCCTCATTCTGTCAAGACTCGCAGGAGCCATAATCACAGTCATTGGGATCATTCTGATTTCAAATGAGCAGAATAGAAATCAGAAAGAAAGTGAGACCACCATAAAACTAGACATCCTTGGTATTGTCGGAGCAATTCTCACAGCGCTCCTCTATGCGACTGGAACCACAGTGCTTCAGGTTGGTATTGAAGGTGTCGACCCAATAGCAGGAAACCTCATCCGGGTGTTAGTTGGTTCTATCGCTTTCGTACCAATGGTTGCTGTTGCTCAAATTAGCGGGATGTCACTCCCGACACGAAGGGCAACTGTCCATGTTGTTATTGCAGCATTCTTTGGGATGGCAGTGGGGTCTCTTTTCTATGTCATGGCAGTTGCTATGGTCGGAGCAGCAATCATGTCTGTGATTGCTTCAACAGCCCCGCTTTTCGCTGTTCCAGTTTCCATACTCATCCTGAAAGAGAGAGTGACTCGAATTGCTGGGGTCGGGATTCTCGCGACTATCATAGGTGTAGTTTTGGTTGTTGTTGGTTTCTAAACTACTCTGGAGCCGCCATGAGTTCAATATAGACCTCAAAGACGTCTGATTCCCTTTGGAACCTAACACGCAGTTTAGTTCCAACCTTACTCTTCATGATTCGCTTGCGAAGATCCTCCATGCCTGAGATGTCCGTGTCATCAATAGCGACAATGACATCTCCTGGTTGAAGTCCTTCTCTTCTAGAAGGGCCTCTTGGCACTTCTACTAGTAGTGCACCTTTGTCAACCTTAATGTCGTAATGAGATGCGATTCCTTTGTTCAGAGTGACACCAACGATTCCCATCCATGGTGTTTGGACAGTCCCAGTTTCTATAAGTTCGTCGAAGACTCCCTTCAGTGCATCCACAGCGATTGCAAAACCAATCCCTTGACTCCATGGAATCATTGCAGTTGGAACTCCAATCAACCTGCCTTCTGTGTCAACCAGAGCACCACCACTGTTTCCCGGATTGATTTGAGCCGATGTCTGAATGAGTCCTTCAAGGAATGTTCTCTGACTCTGAATGGTACGATCTACCGCACTCACTAATCCAAAGGTAACAGTTGAGCCTAGACCCAATGGGTTACCAACTGCAATCGCAATCTGCCCAACTCTGAGTGACTCCGAATCTCCAAGCTCAAGTGGATTGAGGTTTTCTGCATCAATCTTCAATATGGCGAGGTCTCTAACCTTCGATGCACCTACAACAACGGCCTTGAAACTGCGGCCGTCATTAAGCGTAACATCGACATCTCGTGCACCTTCAATTACATGAGCATTTGTCACAATGAAGCCGGTATCTGTGAGAATGACTCCTGATCCCTGCCCTTTCACGGGTACCACACGCGACAGTTGTGTCCGGGCCAGCCTTGTTGTCGAAACGCTGACAACACTTGGAACGACTTCTTCCACAACCTCAACTAATTTCTTTTCAAGATCTAGAAGCATATTATTAACAATTGTTTAACGAATATTAACTTGTCTGAATGTACAACTTTGTGTCAAAGGATTTTTCGGGAGCTTATGAGATAGAACGAGTATTGGTTCTTGCGTGATGGTCAAAGTGTTAGAATGGCTGAACATCATAGTGTTGGTTGTATCATCAATACTCTTTCCGTACTTCTATGTCAGAAGTGTAAGCCCTGCACAGCTGGAGAAGAAAATAGGAGAATCTGCATATCCGAAGTGTATGAGATACAGGTTGATTGCTGGAACCTTTGAAGGGATCACAGTCATCAACTATGTGGTCTATTTATTCTATCCTCTGCCCATTGGGTTGCCTTTGGTCTTACAATGGTCATGGTTCGTTTCTATTCTCATAGCTATCATCATACTCATTCCGAGTGTCTACCTGATGGTAATTGGAATGAAAGATGCCGGTCGAGAAACCCTTGAACCAAAGAAGGAGCACACACTCTACGGTGGAATATACGAAACCATTCGTCATCCTCAAGCAATTGGTGAGTCTGTTCTGTGGTTTCCGATCGCTCTTTTCCTCAACTCGCCATTCTTGGTTCTCTATTCATTTGTCTGGATTCCGATATTCTATATCATGTGCATTGCTGAGGAAAGAGACCTCGTCATCCGGTATGGGAAACCGTATTTGGAGTATCGGAATCGAGTTGGATTCCTGATCCCGAAAAAGAGAAAGTAATGGAGTTCAACTTAGTTCATGTCTTTATCGGAGCTCCACAGTAAGGACAAAACCTGTCTTCTGGTTTCAGAGCAAATCCACAGTAGTTACAACCAACTTTTGTCTGAGTAGGTTCAACGGAACGGACAGGGGTTTGAGTAACCTCGCCAGAAGATGGGTCGAACCAGATGTCAGACTGTCCACCCCTCTTGTCTGTGACGATATGCTGTCTCACACGCTCTTCGGTCATTCCTGTGCTGTCAGCGATGTCTTGAACAGACCTCATATTCTTTCTCTGTAATTGGTCTCTGACTTGCGACTTCCCTCTGTTTTGTTTTGTTGCTGTTTCAATGAGAGCTGCAAACAGGAAGAAGAGAGGTATCAGGAAGAACCATGACAATGTTTGAAGAAACAGCCATCCAATGATGATGATTGGAATGAAAGTACCACATGTGATTCCCTGATCCCTCTGCTTCTTCTGATCATAGATAGGTTTGGGTTGCTCAGGAATGTATCCTGAAGTGTATGAACTCGGTCTCGGAGCTCTCCAATAATCATAATCACTCTCCCTTGTACTGATGCGGCGACTCTGAGCAACACCCGAGATGAAAATCACTCCAAGAATGACTATTGGTACCATCAACCATGGTTCTCCTATCCCAACCATCACTATGAAAAGAATTCCAATTGGTATCAGCAGACCAATTGGATTGTCCTCGTTTCTCTTCATACTTTTCCTTCCCTGTTAGTTTCAGTTTCTCCAAACCTTATTGATATTACGAAGTATGTATTTCATCTACCGACCATATGGTAACCTATTTCAAACTAGAGGTAATCGGTGGTTTACTATGACAACTCCTTACAAGGACAATGGTCGATATTTGGTAAGCAAGGTAATGGTTGAGGATGATTTGAAGAGCTCGATAAAGAGAGCTGTTAGTCTCATTGGAGGAATAGACAAGGTCATTGGGGCAGGTGACAAGGTGACGATAAAACCCAACCTCAATACCGCTGATCCCTATCCTGCTTCGAGTGACCCAGAATTCATCATGGCTCTAGGCGAGGTCATTCTGGATGCAGGTGCTTCAAAAATCGAGATCATAGATAGCTCTACAATGAGGGTGTCCACGAGAGGAGTAGCCAAGAAAATCGGGCTTGATGTTGTGGCTGATGCCCTTGATGCAGATCTCATCTTTCTCGATGAACATGATTGGGTGAAGGTCGAATTTCCAAGGGGGAAGTACCTCAAGAGTGGTTCTATTGGCAAGCCCGTTTTAGATATACAGAAGCTAGTTCTTGCACCCTGTCTAAAGACCCACTTCTTAGCTGGATTCACAGGGGCAATGAAAGGTTTTGTAGGTTGGATTAAGCATGGCCAAAGAATCAGAATGCATGCTCGGAAACTTCAACACAAGATTGCGGATCTTGCATCTTACTTCAGCCCCGATTTGATTGTCATGGACGCACGAACATGTTTTGTGACTGGAGGACCGGCGTCCGGAACTTGTGCGAATACTGGTGTAATCCTCGCAGGTGGCGATATGGTTTCTATTGATGTTGAGGGTGTCAGAATTATTCAATGCTGCAATGCAAAGAACAAGATTGACATGGATGTGTGGGATATACCACAAATCAAACATGCAGTAGAGATTGGTATTGGAGCTAAAAGCGACTCGGATATTGAACTGGTTGAGGCATAATTAGGCATCAATCGAGTTCCGAGGTTTCGGAATCCAAATCCTAAACTCCGCACCTTGAGTGCTATCACCTGGTACTCTGTCATGAACCCCAATATGTCCATTGTATTTCTCAACAATGTAGTGGGCAGTATGAAGTCCAAGTCCACCATATCTTCTTGAGGTGTCGAAAAGACCTGCTTTGACAGAATCTGAAATTCCCCTACCATTATCCGCTATTGACACAACATAACCGATATCAACCTCTTTGAGTTCCACCCAGACTTTCTTCTCATCATTGGGATTGTGTTCAATGGCGTTCATCATGATATTTGAGAGGAGCAGCTCGAGAAAGTCATCTGCCTCAATAATGACATCACGACAGTCAATTGATGTTTCGAAAACTATCGATTCAGAACTTTTTGACAGAGCCTTGATTGTGAGTTCAATAGCTTCGTCGAGTTTCCTCTCTCTGATTGGAATGGTAAGTAATTGTTCAGTAACCTTTGCTTCTTCTATAATTCTAGCACACCGTCTAACTGCATCGCCAATTACTTTCATGAATGAATCCTTATTTGACTCTTCAACTGCAGTCCTCATTAGAGCTGCACTGTTGAGTATCACCTGAAGTTGCTGAGCTAAGTCATGACCCATAAGATCAAGATAGAGGATGGCTCTATCCTTTGCGACACGTAGTTCACGTTCACCCTCACGCCTATCTGTTATATCGACTATTACTGTTTGAATTGCAGATTCTCCACCATATTCAACGCGACTTGTGAAGCTCTCTACCCATCGAACCTCACCATCCTTGCGAATGAATCTATACTCATATCTTGGAGATACAGAACGTCCTGCGATCCCATCTTCCATTCTTTTTTGGAGCTCTTCTCTGTCATCAGGATGAACAAGATTCCAAGCATCATCTGCATTCATTTCAGAAATCTCGTCTTCAGTATATCCCACCAATTCTCTGAAGGCAGGATTGTAGTACAGAAGCTTATCAGCTGAGAGGATGGTTATACCTTGGACTGATTGTTCAGCTAGGCTCCGATACTTAGCCTCAGATTTGATCAGATTTTCCTCGGCGATATGCTTCTCTGTTATATCATGATATGTTCCAAGAACTCCGATCACACTGCCATCCCCGTCATGTAGTGGGACTATGTTAATCTCAATCCAAGCGTCCTGGTCATCAGCCTGACGTTGGGGAGAAATGATGCTCAGTTGAGGTTTGTCAGTGCTGATAACCTCTTGATCAAGTGCCCTAAACAACTCAGCTTCCACATCACGCCATGCTAAGTCAAAGTCTGTCTTTCCTATAATGTTGTCTGGAATGTCAACACCTGAAAC
The DNA here is from genome assembly GCA_048940045.1 of Promethearchaeota archaeon. Taxonomy (GTDB): domain Archaea; phylum Asgardarchaeota; class Thorarchaeia; order Thorarchaeales; family Thorarchaeaceae; genus SMTZ1-45. The sequence goes on along the minus strand of JBHLOX010000014.1, from coordinate 3,180 downwards.
CATAGCGAAGTTCTCATTGCATCCCAAGTAGACTGAATCAAGATCCTTCCAAAAGACATACTCAGGGATGGTATTCATGACTGTCTGAAGCATCTCTTGAGATGAACGTAATTTTGCCTCTGCTGACTTTGCCTCTGTGATGTCAATCAACATGACTTGCAGAGCAGGTGCTCCTTCGTACTCAATTTCTCCCGAGAATGCTTCAACCCAACGTATGGACCCATCTCTTCGAAGGAATCTGTATTCATAGGGCATTGGAATTTTGATTCCTGCACTTCTATCGCTTGCGAGTTTCAGAAGGTAATCCTTGTCGTCTGGATGAATAAGATTCCAGCCTTCCTCTGAAGACATTGATAGTATTTCATCAACTGTATAACCCACTAGAAAAGCAAAAGCGGGATTCACATACACATAGCGATCATTTTGGATTATTGCAAGACCTTGGATGGATTGTTCGGTCAGTTGCCTATATTTTTTCTCAGCCTCAATTCGCCAAGAGATATCAGTGACTACAGCAAATGATCCTTGGTGTGCACCATCTTTATCAAAGAGAGGTGTGCCTGAAACGATAGTCGAGACCTTTTTTCCATTTCGCATAGTCCAATCGAGTTCATATTGAGATGACAGACCCTCTACTCTCATTCTAATATTATTTTGAATGATGTACAAGTTCTCATCATCAAGAAAGTCTGTGATAGGTTTTCCAATTATTTCCTCAAGAGGATAATCAAGCAACTCACTGAATTTGTGATTAACATAGGTGAATACACCTTCACTGTCTATGATGCCGAAAGCATCATTCATTGCATCTAGGAGTGCTCTATATCTTAATACCTCTGAATTGGAATCTGTTTCTGGATTCGATTGTTCATCAGGCAATTGAAAGAGTCCTCTTCTTTTTGAAACATCTCCAACGAAGAGATTTCATGAACAGAAATCGGCAATTTTGTATATTCTAATCTTTTGGGTTTGTTGTCCGCGGAAGGAGATGCCTCATATATCATAGGAAAGGTTTTACCATTTCCAAAAGAATGTCTTCCATTGAGTGGAGATAATGTCACCCAGTCAGAGAGATAGTCTTGTAGGCCGTGTCGTCTACTATAGCTTCTTTGCACTGAGTGCTGCATTTGTATGGTTCATTATAGGTTTGCCTGCGTGGTATTCCTACCATACCGACATTGCTTTCCAGTCCTTCATCGCTTTTTCAACAATAGCATGCATGGCAATCTCATTACTAGCATACAAGGAGTACCCATCTCCTTTTCTTGTTGTAGTCCTATCAGCTCTCTTCTTTGCTGCAAATTTACATACAGGATTTGCTATTATCACTCTGTACAGAACTGGCTCTCCATTGTTGATATGGTCCACACGGGATATATTCAATGGCCTATTAGAACTTGGCCTCTTCAGTTGCCTACTTTACATCTCTGTTTGGTCGAATGAAAAATACGAGAAAGTATCAGGAAGACAGCTCTTCTTAGTTGCTTTTATCATGGGAATTGCAATGCTTCTGATCTATGCCTTTCTATCAGAGTTTGTTCTACCAGCTCTCCCTTTGTTTATGATTCCACTATTAGGGTTCATCATATTTGGGATGGATATTCTCCTTCTAGGTGCTACGAGTCTTCTCGTGTTTCGGTCCTCAGTGAAAAAACAGCCATATTCGCCATCTTTACTCATTGTATCCTGTTTGTTACTAGCAGCCTCATCAATCCCGTTGATAATTCCATTATTCGAAGAATCAGCCATTTGGACATTTTCAGTGACACTTCATTCCGTCGCATTCTTTGTTCTTTACCTATCCCTCTGTGTTCCTTACCTTAGAGATGTTGGTATGAAACGCTCCGACGCTCTAGTGTTTGCTTCTGCCTATTCAGTTTTATTCCTAGCTCCTTTCATTGTAACATTAGTCGTAGAAGGTTTAACACCTGGATTCTATAATCCAGATGTAGGTGCTTACACCATCATCCATCTAGGTGCAGCATCTCTGTCAGCAGTCATGGCTCTTTTGACATTCGGTCATGCTAGAACTAGAGGACAAAAGAATTTGTATCCCTTGATTTTCCTATTCGCATCATGGACAGTGGTAGATGTTGCACAGGTGATTTTCTCGCGACTGCCATCTCCATTCTTTGGAGAATCATTGGTCCCTTACATTACAGGTAGCTTGGTTTCACTAATCGCGTTGTATATCGCAATTCGTTGGACAATAAATGGAGTTCCTTCTAAACTACCGCCTCCCTTTGTATGGCCAATCTTCGGAGTGTTAGTTCAAACGGGACTTGTTATAATGTCTGAATGGATCCAAGCCAGTCTCACTGAAGTGGTTCCAGTTTTAATAGAAAGTCCTCTTGGAAGATCAGTCCTTCTTGTTGTTAATCTCTTTGCTATGTTTGAATTCAGCTATTTCATCGTATACCTTTCAAGGAAATCAGGAGGGGGTATGACAGTAGAGGTTCTTCTGACTGGCTTTTTGTCTCTGTGGATTTTACCAAACCTTCTCAAAGCTAATTTTCTTGACTGGACCGCAGGATGGTATTCAGCTGAGGTTCTTCTTCTCGTAGCACTATTGTTCGGACCTGCTGTGTTAGGATTGCTATATCTAACTGAAATGGAAAAAACAGCAAATGCTCATCATAGAGCCCGTGTCTATTCCGACCTTCTTGTCCATGATATCTCCAATTATCACCAAGCCATTATGATATCCTTAGGTCTTCTTGAAGTCAGAGGAATCCAAGAGAGCCTTAGGGAACAGGTAGTTAATGACGCTCAGATAGAGCTACAACGAGCCAGTGAGCTAATACGCAATGTTAGACAATTAGGGAAGTCTGAACAGCTAGACTACCAAGATCTAGAATGTCTTGATCTGGTCCAGTGTATTCGGAACTCATATGAGAATGCAACTCCATCAATTCATCGTCAAAGCATCGAGTTCAGTATTAATCGAAACCTTGGAGAGTGTTTTGTACAAGCAAACCCATTGATTGAAGGGATATTTACTAATCTCCTTCGAAATGCGATCCAGTTCTCACCTGACAAAAAGCGTGTCGAGGTAAAACTGGAACTCAGTGAAAACCCAGAAAGTGCGATTTGGACAATAAGAGTCATCGACTATGGTCAGGGAATAGAGCCTGAAAAGAAAGCAAATCTCTTCAATCGCTTCATGACTGGGGCACGAGG
>JBHLOX010000111.1:7614-8975 GCA_048940045.1 Promethearchaeota archaeon | reverse complement strand
GCAGTCTATCAGTACTTCAAGAGTAAAAAGCAACTCTTCTCCGAAGTGATTGAATACATTTTAGAAACCCAAAAGGATCAGGTGATGTCTATCATACTCTCGGATAATCCTATGTACATAGCATCTGAGGAATTCTTTGAAAAAAGAATCAATACAGCTCTTCAGACTCGTTCTCTTGGATTTGACCTGCTCTTTGAAGCAGCTAGAAATGAAGATATCAGAACTCGAATGATTGATGTTTATGATAGAGGATATAATGAATTATTGGGACAAATTGATAGCTTGAAGAAACAGGGTATCATTAGAAGAAGTGCAGATGTAAGTGTTGTATGGAGAGGCCTGGTCGCTCTTCGTGATGGATTAATTAGCTCTGTAATCTTTGGTGCCGACACTTCAGATGCAAAGAGAACTTGGGAAAAGGTAGCTACAATTCTTCTGAATGAGATACTTGTTCAAGAGAGAGTGAAAAATGGCTAGGATCAGTATGCTTTTCCTGTGAAGAGAGATGTAGAGCTGGTTCAATGACCAGCTCATTTTGTAAACATATTATTTCATGGTCTTGACCCATTCGTAGACAGGTGCACAGAGCTCCTTCATGCGCTCCTTCTCCGGGTTCATGGGTCCCGGTTTCCAACCATCAGCCGGCTCGAACCAGAAGTCGGTGACAGTACCTTGACGTTCACCATCAGGTTTCCAGACGACCTTTACGGGCATACCAAACTCGGCATCCCATGGGTCAATACCTCGCAGCTCGTTGGCAATCGCGGTCTTGCATCCATCAACAATGACATATGCAAGCACAAATGGAAGTCGCTTCAAACTGCTTTTTCCGCTCCACCCAGCGATTGTGAAAGTATGCACTATACCCTCTTCCTTGAGTTTGATCCATTCAGTCTTTTCGAGGTTATCGTCAAGGTTCCAACAGTTCACTCGTGGCGGGAAAAACTTGTCCCCACACTTGGGACACTTAGTACCCCAGAACTCACCATCAACAAAGCCCTTACCGAGCTTTGAAACCTCAGCATACTTCCAATAATAGAGTTGGTCATAATGGAGAAAGACCTTGAACTGCTCCTCTTTGTTGTCCCAGTCGTATCCCATGAAACCAATACCGGTTTCCTTGACATCACCACGGAACTCATCAGAGTGCTTATCATCCCATTCGACATCAGTATGTCCCGGAATCTTGTGCATTCTCTTGTCTTTGGTCATCTTTATGGCCTCCTTAGAATGAAGTTCGAGATACTGGTTCCAGTACCCGCGTGACTGTTGACAAGACCAGTGTTTGCGTCCTTGACATAGGTCTTGGAGCTCAGGTGCTTCTTAGGCGCTGTATCATTGAGGTGATATGAACACTCCAG
>JBHLOX010000111.1:0-7514 GCA_048940045.1 Promethearchaeota archaeon | reverse complement strand
CCAGCAATCTCGACATAGGTATCAGGAGCATGTTTCTTGGCCCACTCCTCACTGGTGACGAGAGCAAAGGCACCACCTCGGCTCATGAGACAACAGTCCAGTCGCTTGAGTGGGTAACTGATCAGACGGCTGTCCATCACGTCTTGAACAGTCAGTTCCTTCTTGTGATAAGGTGACTTTGGATTGGTATAATCACTCCTGTAGTACTGTGCCTTTGGATTGTCTGCTGCATAATTCCTGTTCTTCATAGCAGCAAGAGCAAAGTCCTCCTCAGTCAAGTCGTTGTCCTTCATGAACTTGTATGCCATAGCAGCATAGTAGATGGGATAGATCCCACCAGCAAGCGCTTCATACCGAGTGTCTGAGGCAAGAGCGATGAACTCGCTACCCTGTGACTGGGTGACATTGTCCATGGTCTCCCAGCCGTACACTCCAACCACATCAAAGAGCCCAGACTTCACAGCCATGAAAGCACCGAATAAGGCCGAGCCTCCGGTGTTTCCACCGTTTTCAATTCGCACGTGGGGCAATCCGACTAACCCAAGGTGGTCATGTACGATCCACTCAGGACAGAGCTGCTTACCAAAGTGTACTGAGAAATGAGAATATACCATAAACTGTAGGTCCTTGAGAGTAAAATCAGGGATTTCATGTTGGGTTTCTACAATACAATTGGCAGCCATAGCCTCTGGCGTTATATGCATGGGATAGTCGAAGGGAGTTGCAACACCACCTGCGATGCACACTTTTCGACTCATAATATATCACTGAATCCTTGTTTGAACGCCGACCAAAGGGCGGCGATGCTAAGGTCAGAGAATTCTGGCTGGTACTTAACAGCTTCGGCATGTCATACATGTATTCAATTGTTGTGTTTCTTTTGCAGTTTCATTGCCTGTTCTTTTGCTTTCGTAGCCTCCTCAGACCGACCCATCCTAATGAGGATTTCATGATGTACTATCCAGATTAAAGCGTCGTCGGGTTTGAGCTCAAGAGCCTTTTTGGACGCATTGTAAGCTTCATCAAGTTCGCCTTGTTGTTTCTTGATACTGGCTAGTACAATCCAAGCATAATGGACATCCGGTTTGTCCGCCAATAGACCTCTAATAATCTCTTCAGCTTCCTCCAAAGCTCCGATGCTTATCAGAACATTGGCCAAGTTCAATTTGATGCTTGGATCAGCCGGGAACAATTCAATACATTTCCAGTAGACATGTTCTGCGAAAAGCCAGTCACGTCTTCGGAATAGGTCATTTGCCAACATAACCATGAACTTGTTTTCATCATACTCCTCACAGTTGCCTTTTTTGGATAGAAGGAGTTTGACCAAATCATCTTGACCTTCATTGAGCACCTGAATCATCTCATCAATTTTGCCCAACAAAACTAGACTATCGTTATGTTTTGGATCAAGTGCCAATACCTGTTCTATGGACAAACGGGCCACTCGTGCTCTCCCGTTTTGTAATTGAAGCAGACTCAGTTTATACCATAGAAACGGGTTTGATGGGCCTATAATCGCCGCCTTGCGAAACATACGTTCAGCCATCCTCTTTTTGCCCATCATAGCAAGGCACTGGCCAAGATTCGACCACGCAAGCCAGGATGTTGGGTCAAATTTTGTCACCTTGCGAAACACTGTTTCTGCTTCGAATATCTTCTTCTTCAGTAAAAGGAGAACTCCCAAGTCTGACCAACTGGCAGTGTCTTCTGGATTTAAGCGAGTTGCGGTCCTAAATGCCTGTTCAGCATCGTCAAGACTGTTCAGTTTCATTTTCAATAATCCATAGCAGTACCATGCAATAGATGAATCAGGGTCAATATCTAGTGCCCGCTTTAATACAGCTTCAGCATCTTTGTATCGTTTCATCTGTGTGAGGTGATGACCCCAGTGAGACAATGGTCTGGCATCGCTCTGATCAAGGGACATAGCTTTCTTGAATGCGGTTTCAGCCTCATCGATACGATTTTGTTTGACTAGAAGATTTCCTTGAGCTATCCATGCATCTACTGAGTCGGGATCAAGATTGAGTGCTTTCTCTACAGCCTCTGGTGATTGTTCAACCTGTTCTCCCTTTATCAGCACATCTGAGAAGTCTGTCCAAAGCGACGGTCTTTCTGAATCACCCTGCAAATGTGCTTGAAGAAGACTTACCTGTTCCTGAAATTGGTGAATTTCTGCATGCCTCCCAATCTGAGGCATAACCTCGTCATCTCGCGCCAGCTTACTGGACGATTTTAGAGTTTTCTTTCTGGGGGAGGATTCTTTTTTGGGAGTGTTTTCAGGATAATCAATTTCAACTGTTGGGTCGATTTCCTTTGCTTTTGAAATCGCCGCTTTGTATCCAGGAAGATTTCGTCTTTTGAGGTATGAACCAAAATGCATCCAGGCCTTGGCATATTCAGGTGCAGCCTTCGTGGCTTTTCGAAATGCATCCTCAGCCTTGTTGAAGTTGAACTTTTCTTCAAGATAAAGACCCATTTTTATCCATTGATCAGCTTCATACTGTGGATCCCTATTCATGACTTAATCCCCAAGAATAAAGATGGGGCTCTAGGTCCAGATAAAATTGTCTACACTTAACAGGTCCAGCTTGCCAAATTGAAAATAATCAGAAATAATAACATCATGAACAATGTATGGTGATGTTCCATCGACAAGTTTTGGAACTCAACATGCCAATGCGTAATAACCAATGCATAAAAATCCCAGGCTACAAATCAAAACGATTGCCATGATTGCCAAAGAACTAGTCCAAAGTCTTTCAGCATCTACGAGAGCGTGGCGTGAAAGAGCTCTTCAAAGCCTGATGGAGAACGGATGCAAAGACCTCTCCCATAGACCCGGAACTGGAATGTCTGCATTTGGATGGCTCCTGGCACATCAGGCTGCCGCGTACGACTATACACTGAACATGTTGATCAAAGGAGGAGAGCCTAGGAATCCGGATCTCTTCTATTCCTACCGAGGTGACAGTAGTGATGATGGAAACTGGAAAGGGACTTCGCTTATGGAGATTAGCGACTACTACGACTTGGTCGAGAGCGATTTTCTCAGGTATTTTGAACAGGCTTCCGATGAAGAACTAAAGCGTATTCTAGAAGGAGCCAACACTCCCAACTATTACCAAGGCAAGCGGGTCATTGATGCGATTACCGATATGTTTGCACACATTAATCACCACAATGGTCACCTGAGTGCAATCAAAGGTGACTGGTGTAGGCGTACGTGAATAGAGTTCCCTTACACTTTATAGAGAAGTAAATCTGAAACAAGAAGCTCAGCCTTGTCTTTGAGATAATGCATCCCAGTCTTCTAAGAAACTTCGAAGACCTCATTTACTAATTTTCTTGATTCATCGATTCTACCCTGCTTAAATCTGAACGCATCAATCTTTTGAAGTCATATCGAAACCCTGAATCCATATCCAACAAGAATGGCAGAGATTAAGCAACAATGAGGCTGTCGAGAATCTTTTTGATTGAACAAAAAAAGTCCAACGCATGCCGTTGTCCCCAAGGGGAATAGCATGCTTGGATGAATCAGTCACAGTATTGTTCACATGGACTTCGCATGAGCCCTTACAATGGCTTCAATCTTATCGAGTTTAGCCTGAATTTCAGGATCCTTGATATTGACGACAACCGAAACATCAATGTCTGCAATCTCTTGCTGACCCTTCTTGTTTGTATAGGGCACGTCAACCTGGAAGTTGACTCTGTCATTTTGCTTTGCCCTGAATCCCTTTGCTTCCTGCTCGATGTTGTAACCACCCCTGATTGGGTAGAGAACTCCATAGTTCACCATTTGATAACCACTGTCTGTGATTCCCTTAGTAATCTGCTCCATGATAGATTTGTTGTACATGTAACTACCAAGCTGAATCAGGCTCAGGAATGCGAATACACCGCCTCCACTCACCCTAGCCTTCTTGGCCTCTTGCACACCTGTTGCGATGATACGATGGTCTGATACGAAGACCTGACCCTTAATCACAGACTTTCCGGTTTCAACCCACCCATCTGCAATCACTGCGAATTCCTCACCAGGTAGTTTGCAGAAGTTCTGGACAAAGAATCTCTCGAATTCAGCTAGTTTGTCTGCCTTCCTTGCACGCATCATCTTATCAAAGAGGATGTATGCCTTTTCCGAGAACATTGCGGGATCTACTAAAATTGCATCCCTCATGATCTCACCGAAAATCTGGAACTCTGAAGAATCAATCTTTTCAAATACTTTTCTCAATTCATTCCCAACATCGCCAGATTTTCCCTTGTTCATTTTTTCCATGACTTTATCCCTTAGTTTGTCAAAGTCTATACCCATGAATATAACCTCAGAATAGACATGACTCTTAAACAACGCATATTAACTCAGTTGGCACGGATGAGGGAGAAAAGTCATTGTAGCATTGTTCGTCTATGCGTTACCAGTCTTTTGGCTAGGCATGATACTTACTTCATAATCGTGAAATGCAGTATTTGATACATCGGTTGTTAGTGGCATAACTCTTTTATCAAACCTCCCTAATAGCTATGCATTCGATTCGGTTTCGTAATGGAAAGGAGATGGAGTGAACACGTTCTCAATGCTAATGGCATATTCGTTTGTGTCAAAGTATATTTATATAATAATTGTTTAATCTTTTAGATAACTTTATAATCATAATTGTATCATAACTATCTGGAACACAGACACCACCTGAAACAAAGACCCATTGATTATGAGAATGTCACGAATAAAACCAAGTTTTTTTTCTCTCGTATTTGAAAATGATTTGCGAACACCCAATCTCCTTTCCTTGGTTTTACTGCGTGATTGATTTGTGTTTTAGGTGTTGTGTCTGCATGTTCCGTTCGGTGTGAAAAAAGAACTCACAAAACTGAAGCAAAAATCAAGAACCAAAGAAGACGAACAAGATGCTAGCGAAGACTGATTCTGAAGAACAATCTCTAGATCAGATGCTAAAACTCCTGAGAAGAGATGTAATTAAGATCCTGGCAAAACTCGGTCAATCGGAGTCCCTATACATTGAGGATGAAATACTGGAAGACGAAAAATGGCTTGCTAGCGTAGACGAGTACGCAATTTTCGATTTTATAAGAAGTCTGGCACTAATTGCCACAAAGCTGCAACCGCAATCATTTGAAGAAACGAAAAACAGCCTAACCGAGTTTTGGGAGGATATCATATCTGAAGATGATTGGGAAGATTACGAAAAGTGAAGTCGTGGACCACGCAAAATTATAGAATGTGATTACTGTGCTGCGCCATCTACTAACAACAACAAGTGAATGCGAAGTTCGTACATATCTCAGCCAAAACTCTGATAGATTGGAGAAAGCATTTGTACTCACCAGTCGAATTCCAAATGATTGCGTTCATTTGAGATATGATGTGTTTCAATTCGTGAAAGATATTGATAAGGACTGAATTTATAGCTCACTAGAAATGGCACAATAATCTGAAATTATACATCAGTGTTTCGAAATTACTACACTATGATGTCAGGAAACATAGAAATGGCCAAGTCATTTAGATACCTCATACTTGGAGCTTCAGCAGTCTTGTGAACCTCTTTGAGAATCTTTCGAACCTCATCAAATTGACCTTGCTTATGGAGCAGTTTTGCCTTGAACAGGAGAGATTGAGCTGCGATGCCGGGGAGGTCATTCTTCTCTGCGTGTTCCTTCAGTTTTTCCATCCAAGGTCCGGAAGAGGTAGTTGTCTTGCCCGACGAGTCCTTCGTGAAATTAGCGATTTCAATATCTGTGAGATTGAGCAAACATACATTCTGGAAGAGAGGAACTGGGTCTTCTTCGAGATTGTCCACTACTTCGGTGAAACATTCAATTGCACTATCGAACCTGCCCTCCGCTTTATCGAGAATGCCTTCAACCGACCGATACCAGAGGAGTTGCATAGAGTCTCCTGACTTTGTTACCAATTTCTGAGCAATTGCCAGTTCTGCTTTTGCTTCGTCATATCTTTCCAGATTAATCCACGCATATGCCATCTGCGTATGAGCAAAAGGAGCAATGCGTGGAGAGGACTCGAGTAGGTCTATTGAGAACCTAGCTCGTTCCAATGCTTCTTCTCCATTTCCACTTTGATTGAGATAGGATGCAACAACTGCATATGCTAGTGCTGCTGGACATGAGAGTGACTTCGCGATCTCTGCATCCTCAAGATTGTTTTCGACCGCAGAGTTGTACTCCCCTCTGATTCCCATGATATGACCTAATTCGGATTTGACATTACCGATATTGAAGAGATAACCAAGTTGCTCACTCAGCTCTTGTGTTGTGAATAGAATATCCAATGCCCGTTTTACATCGGTATGTTTGATCTTATTAGCTAAATAATGAAGGAGATGTGCAAGTATAATTTCGTCATCGTATTTTCGAGCTATGATGATTGCTTGGTTCACTAGCTCAATCATCTCTTTCAGCCTTTGTTCTCTCTGAAGACTTTCGGCATGTATCATGATGAGATATAATTTGAAAAAGCGTAATTCTTTCTTCTCATTTATACTTCTAGTGACGACTTCAATGGGTTTGATATCGATATCGCACTCAGGAAAAATGCGGTCAGCCTTGTATCTCCACTGGGTATATAGATGAGTAGCAATCCAGTCATTTGGAGCAGCCTCAAGTGCCTTAGTAAGGGATTGTTTCATATTCTCCCAACCAATTTTTTCACCCTTCTGAACCATTGATATAAGGAAGAGAGGCTTTGCCATATCATGCAGTTTCCCCGCAGACTCTATCCTGTCAGTCAGATTATAGTCATGAATGTGAAAAGAGAAGAAGAAAGCAAAATAATCTAACAATGGCGATGAAGGCTCTGAACATACTCTGTCGCATAGCTTCTTTGCAAAGTCATCGAAATTCACAGCGTCATCCATTATCGATTGAAGTACAGATTTTGTTTCTTCATCTACATGTGGGAAACACATGGTTATTGTCCCAAGTGGCTGCACTACAAACAACCCCAGACCTGCGAAATCAGTACTATTCAGCTGAGCTTCTAAATCAGTGTTTTGTGTTGTCAGGGTTTTCGAAAATTGACACAATAAACATCCAACTAACATTATTAGATGAGAAAATGCGCAATTCTAGACATGACCAGTGGTCCAGAGGAGTTCGAGGACATCATTCGCGTCATCGACAGAGAGGGTCAGAGAAGGATTTGTCTTATTCGAATCTACAAAAAAGCTAGTGAAAATCCTAGGCCTATTATTGAGTTGGAGAGGGAAACCCAGCAATACTTCACATATGATGTTATGAAGTGTTTCAAGGATATTCAGGAAGCCCATGAATATGCGAAGAAGAATGGGATTTGGGATATTGAGTACTGAACGAAACACCTCTTGTTTGCATTCGCACGAAATCGCACCGCACAAATTCTAGTTTTGTCAAATGAGGATAGTCACAAAATTACGATGCAAATCGTGTATGTGAAGTGATGAAAAGATGGAAAGATCACAACTAGTAGCTACACTTGTCGTTCT
>JBHLOX010000013.1:0-34962 GCA_048940045.1 Promethearchaeota archaeon | reverse complement strand
TCAGGAACAATGGTGAGTGATGTAGGATACAACTTTCGAAGACGAGAGATAGGATTGCTTCTAACAAAGGGGTATCAACGTACTACGATTAAACGGATGTTCCTTGTAGAAGGTTGTCTAGTTGGTGCAATCGCAGGTGGCATTGCAATCTTTCTTGGAACCGGTGCAGCATACTATGTTCTAGGAATTACAGATATCAATATCTTCACAGCTGTTCTCAGCAACATAGTTGCAATAATCCTCTCAATCATTGTGGGAATGTTCCTTGGCCTATTCTCTGTCTGGAGACCGGCAGGTCGTGCTTCCAAGTTGGAAATTCTGGATGCTTTGAAGCAATACATCTATGTGGAAGATGTATCTGAATACAAGAAACTGCTACCAACCATATCACTGGTGCTTGGTTCGTACAAACTGATTGTATGGTTACTCGGTATTGACATCAGCAGCCTGTTAAGCTCAATCACCATCGGGAATTTTGCTATCTCCCTTCTGATCGTTGTGTGGGTAGCGATAGATGGCTTTCTCAATTATATTGGACCACTTCTTTTCCTCTATGGTGCGACAAGGGTCTTCATGAAGGGGTCATTAAGATTCCAAGAAGCTGTTGTCAATGCTGGTCGCAGGTTCTTTGGGGCTTTTGGAACTCTTGCCACAAGAAATGTGAAGCGAAATCCAGCTCGAACTGCATCTCTTGTATTTATCATAGCACTAATTGTATCCTATGGGATTTTCGCGACAGGAAGTTTATACTCGCAATTCGATTATAATGAGAGAATCGCTCGATACAACGTAGGTGCTGATGTCCGCATTCAGTTAGATTCTGGAGCTAATATGTCCGCGCTACTCGAAGAAGTCCTGAGCTACGATGAAGTAGACGCTGTGACTCCAGAGTATCATCTCGATCTGAGAGCCGGCAGCAATACGATAGATACACGTGGAATAAGACCTGATAAATGGGCAGATGTTGGCTACTGGGAACCTGAGTGGTTCACTAGTAGTTTCAGTGAGATGTTAAACAATCTAGGCGATGATGGTATCATTATTTCCCGAGATGTTGCAAAGACTCTAAAATTGGAGGTTGGAGATGAAATCTATGTAGCTGGCCCATTTGGTTCGGGTACCTATGCACTTACAGTTGTTGGTCTGATAGGTTACCAATCCATTATTGAGGTAGCTATCGCTGGGTTCACTTTCACGACTGGAGGGAACTATATCTCCATCGTGTCAGAGTCATTCTTGAATGAGAGCATGCTCATCTACACATCAACAGCCAACATTCTGGTTGAAACATCTCCTGGTGTAAATGGGACTGCCCTCCAAGAACAATTCATCCGTGACATCGAGGAGGCTTACTCTACTTATTCGGTGACATCAGAAATCGCCGACTACCAATCAAGTGCACTAAGAAGCGGATCAACAAAGATTCAGTATCTAGCTATCAGCTTTGCAATTGTTCTAGCAATGGCTGGTGTGGCTCTCGTAGTAATCCTAACTCTGAGAGAGAAGGATGTAGAGATTGTACTCCTATCTGTCAGAGGTTTTGGCAAATGGCAGCTTTTCAAGACATTGCTTGCAGAAGTAATGGTGACTGTTGTATTTGCCCTCTTTCTGGGTGGACTTGTTGGTGTAGCACAGAATCTAGGTCAAGCCGCCCAGCAGAATCAAAATGCAACCGGTCTGATAAGATATCGAGTCGCACTTGGTGGAGCTGCGTTCACTACCAACATGATTCTCATAGGTGTGATCCTACTAGCTGCAATTATCCCCGTCTGGTGGGCATCCAGGCGACCAGAATCAAAGATTGATGTACTAAGAGCATAGGTGATTAATATGGAAAACAAATCGTATATTCAAGCAGATGACCTCGTGAAGGTCTTTCGATTAGGAAGTGTTGAAGTTCAAGCCCTTCGTGGTCTTTCAATACGAGTTGATAAAGGTGAGATGGTTGCTATTGTTGGAGCCAGTGGTTCTGGGAAGACAACCCTACTCAACATTCTAGGTGGAATCACACGTGCAACTGCTGGGAACACCATTGTAGCAGGTTATGATGTGACAAACGCTTCGCCAACTCAGCTTGTTGGATTACGTCGCGAGATTGTTGGACACATCTTCCAAGAACTCAATCTTATTCCAACACTCACAGCATACGAAAATGTCGAGTTGCCAATGCTTGCCGCGAAAATAGACGCAAGTGCCAGGAAGACTAGAGTAGAAGAATTACTTGCTATCGTGGGTCTCGAAAATCGAATGAAACACAAACCCGACGAGCTTTCTGGAGGAGAACGTCAACGCGTAGCTATTGCTTCTGCAATCGCCAACGACCCAAAGGTCTTGCTTTGTGATGAGCCCACCGGAGATCTCGATACAGAAACTGGAGCCATCATTGTTGAGTATTTACATAAAGTGAACAAGGAATACGGAAAGACGGTACTGATGGTGACGCACGACCCATCAATCGCCAGACAGTGTGACCGGATTTATAGGATTCGAGATGGTCAGATTATCTCAGTCCAATCTCCAACTCAGGACAAAGAGATGCAAGCGACCTCACGGGTGGATGTGATTCGAGAACGGCTTACTGAGATCAAGGCTGAAATCACTCGTCTGGATGAACAGGCAAAAGCTGGAACAATAGACCTAGGCACCTTTGCTGGACGAAGAACAGCTTTAACAGACCGCCAAAAGGTGTTCGAAGAAGAGTTGCACAGATTGGGAATGTAATAAAACCATTCCCTCTCAATACCTTTTTGTCCCTCGCTAGGGATGCCCAGACTTGGTGCTTTTATTGAAACTCCCAGTTGTCGTCATTCATGGCGGAGCAACTGTCTTTGAGGAGGAATACCATCCTGCAGTATTAGAAGCGGTCAAGCAGGCTGCGGAACAGGGTATGTGCACATTTGAGAACGGGGGTTCAGCACTTGATGCCGTTGAAACTGCGATATGGGTTCTGGAAGAAACTAATCTCTTCACTGCAGGACTAGGGGCAAGTAAGAACCGAGATGGTGAGATTGAGCTCGACGCGATGATCATGGATGGAAACCGCCTTGAGAGTGGGGCAGTGATGGCCGTTCAAGACATTGTACATCCAATATCCTTAGCGCGATATGTTCTTGAAAGGACTTCAAACGCTCAGATTGTCGGATCGGGAGCAAATAAGCTATACAACCAGATGAGAGCTGAAGGGTATAGGAAAGAAACATCATCACAAAGAACCGAACGACCCTCAATCGCTCAAGGATGTGATACAGTTGGAGCAGTAGCGGTTGATGGAACTGGGAGGATTGCATCCGGTTCATCTACCTGTGGCTGGTCTGGAAAACTACCTGGCCGTGTCGGAGACAGTCCCATTATTGGTGCTGGTGTCTACGCCAATGACATCGCAGGAGCGAGCTGCACAGGATAGGGCGAACAGATTCTCAGGATCACAATGGGGAGGATGGCAGTGTTTCATGTTGAACAAGGACTTTCAATTCAGCATGCTGCAGAAACCGTTATGTCTGAGCTATGCCAGAAGACCTGTGGTGAGGCTGGTCTTATCTTAGTTGACAGGTCTGGGGATATTGCAATTCAGTTTGAAACCCCCCACATGCCAGTGGCTGTACTCTCAGGTGAAATGAAGGATGTATACTGCTCGATGACACCTGAGTGGCCCATTGAGTGAGTTCGAGCTAAAGAAACTTGTAGACTGCTAGAAGTTAGGAGATAGAATATGTAATGCAAGGAAAATACAAAAAATAACTGAAAGAACCACTGCAATCAAATCCGCTAACCTTTGGTCAATTTTATTGTAACGCTGAGCTATCCACGCCCAGGAGAACACTGGGAGAATCGCATTACAAATTGTGAGAGAACCCAGCCACCTGACATATCCAAATGCAAAATCAACCCAGACCCCTATCCAGATTGCACAAGTGAATATTATAACAAACACGAGCCTACGCTTTAATCCTTTTGATGACTCTACTTCTTCTAACTCTTCATTCACAGCTAGTCATTCCTTTTCGCTACAAAATAGGTATGACGGGATTTGACTAAAGTCATTCTGTTTATTCTCAAGTACCTGTTTCATGCGTATATTGCTTATTGTCAATCAAGTGAAGTTTAATCCAGAAGTCGTTTCTCTCCTGTTATTTTCAGAATTTCCGTGATGTCCTGACTCACCTCAAGACAACCTAGATATGACTTCTCACTATCCCTCACTGCGAAGTAGCGGATATGAATTGTCCTTCCGCTTAGGTTGATCCAGAACTCTGCAGAATCTCTCTTGCCATTTCTGAAGTCATTGAGGATCTCTTCAACAACATGTACGCTTTCTTTTGGATGACACAGTTGTACACTTCTCCCGATGATGGCTCTTGACCGTACAAAGATGCGATCTGGGGACTCGCTAAAGAACTGGACACGATCCTGAGCGTCTACAAAGGTCATATCAATTGGGAGTTGACTGAAGATTGCCTCAAGCGTTTCGATAGACAGTTTCCCACTCCCAAACACAACCTCACCTTCCTCAGAAACGACCTCAGCAGTTTTACCAGCTCCTACTGGTTTAACCGAGAAGCTGCAGTATCCTATGTCATCGAAGTCTTTCACTACAGTTTCCCACTCATCGTCACTAAACAATCTCAAAGAAGCTGGAAACAGGATGTTGTTTTCTTTGCTAAAGTGTGATGCAAGTAGGTTGGCGAGATCCAGCGAGAGTTTGGTCATCTTCTCAAGATTCGCTGTCAACTTCTCATCAGACTCAGAGTTAAGGTCGAACAGTGTCTTTTCAAGAGCATGAATGTCCTGATGCTCACTCCACATAGCTGCGGGTGGTCCCGTGAGACCGTGTTTCTCAATACCTGGAAAGAGGGCATTCTCTTCTCTCAGATAGTGTGACTCTGATTCAACAAAGAAACCAATCAATTGTCTCACACGATCAAGAAACTCTGGTCTAGCTCTTCTCTCTCCTGATGATAAGGATTCGACAAGTGTGTGAAGTTCATTGGCGTACTCCATTAACATAGCATGTTCGGTCATCAGTGTATATAATGGATGACCTTCCGCGACAATGGAGGTCTGATTCTGGATAGCTTCTCTGAAAACTTCTCGGCTAATACTGAGGAGGATCTGAAAATCATTATCTAGTATACCCTCTTGGGTCCACTCATCCCTATAGAACTCAATCTCTACGGGATTTACTGCTCCAACCTTTTCAACAAAGACTTTCTTGAGACCTACGGTGTCCTCTCCAGAACCTATTCTCTCAACAATTTCCCTCAAGATTGGTTTCCGTTCACTCGCCATAGAATCGCCGAGCTTCGTTTATGAAACGGACTTGATATTTCCTTTGACTCCTATTTCGAAAACTCTCAGTGGGATGTTCATTCCTGTGTTCAGGATTGACTGGGCTACAACACGAACAAGTCCATGACAACATGGAACCTCCATGTGGACAACTGACACGTCCTTGACGTCATTGACTTGGAACATCTGAGTGAGTTTCATAACATTCTGTTGATATTCCTCGAATTTCGGACAGGCTATGATTGCTGCTTTGCCATTTAGAAAGTCCTCATGCATTGATGTATACGCAAGCGCAGCGCAGTCCGCTATTACCACGACACTTGCGTTCTTTAAAGCGGGATGTTGCGGACTCAGTAGTTTGAGTTTGATTGGCCAATGTGTTAGATTGGACTGTTTCGGTTTCAGGATAGTTTCTGGTAGTAAATGATCTGGTCCCTCATGAGTAACAGCTTCTCCCTCAGCATAGGTGTACTCCTCACTTCCTGCACAACCTATCTCTTGCGTAGCAAATCTAGTCTTCCTGATGTTTTCCTGAGCTCCCACTTCGTCAAATGGGACTGTTTCCACTTCCCTTAAAGTTAGAGCCCCTTCCGGGCACTCCCCTAGACAGGCACCCAATCCATCACAGAAAGATTCGGACACAACCTTAGCTTTGCCGTCAATAATCTGAAGTGCTCCCTCTGCACAACCGGGAACGCAGTTCCCACAACCTGTGCATAGGTCTTCATCAATATGTATCATGAGTCGTTTCACAATTGCCACTGAGCTCGTCTCCATCTTTACCATAGTTAATTTTTTATTGATTAACTATTATAAATATAGTAGTTACCATTTGGGAAGTTACTCTATTGACGATGCGAACAAAAGAGAGCGTAGAGATGTGCCCAGTGTTTGCTGCATCAAGGATTCTGGGGAAACGATGGTCGATTCTCATAATTCAGGTTCTATTACGACCAGAGGCAGTCATAGGAATGCGTTTCAATGAACTTCAGAAGGAGTTGAGCTGGATCAGTCCCAAAGTCCTGACGCAAAGACTACGAGAGCTTCAGGAGAACAAAATTATCTCTCGAGAAGTAGATGTTTCATCAATTCCTCCAAAGGTATGGTACACACTCACAGAAAAAGGACGAGATCTAGGTCCCTCTCTAGAAGCCATGCAAGCTTGGGGTATGAAACATGGGGGAAAGGTAGTGGCTGTGTGTATGGGTAAGGGCTTTGAGAATTGCCATGAATGCCAACATTGATTCACAAATATCAGGATTTAGAATCCTCAATGATCTTAACGAGTTCCTCTTCGATAGAGGAGGTCATCTTAGCTCGTGTTTTTATTCTTCCAATCTCTTTTCCATCCTTATCGAAGATGAGGATAGTTGGACTACTGGTCACTTTGAAAGTTTCAACTTCAACTGGAGTTGGTGGCACATCCCAAAGCTTCTTTGAGCCATATGGTGGTTTTTTCATTCCTCCTAAACAAGGTATGTCCATTCCAATTTCTTTCTCTAAAAGAGCAAGAACTGGAATCGCCCTCCTGGAGTCACCACACCAATCAGCAAAGAATGCGACAATACTATAACCTTCATCCAAGAGTATTCTGAGTTTATTCACAGCATCCTGATTGAGGCTATACTCATCTCGTTGGCGAACAAAACCTCCCTTGTACGAGGGAGAAAGTGATTCGATTGCATCTCCAGCTGATGGGGCGTCTTTTCGGATATTTTCTTTTGATGGCATAATAATATCATCTCCTCAATTGTCTAGGTTCCACTTCCCTTAGTCTACCTCACACACTATATCTGTTCCTTTAGCACCCTTCTTTGCTTGCAGAGGTGCCTGTTGGATTATTCTGACCCACTTTGCCAAGTAAACAAGATGACTACCTTCCTCTTCCCTGAGATGTTCAATGAGTAGTTGTGCAACAGGATCCTCTATCTTTCCTAGTGCTTTGTCGATTAGACTTACCATCTCACGTTCATCAGAAATTAATCCATCAATTACACGCTCGAGTTTTATTCTACCCGCATAACGAGCGACCTTTGCTGTCCACTCATCACAAGGTGTTGTGGTCAGATGTTCGATCATGCCTTCCAGAAATTTGATGTGTTTCCATGTGTCTAGACGAAGTTCCATGAACGCAAGACGAACTGCAGTTTCCTTCGCATCCTCTTCGAGTTTAACCAATCGATTAAGAGTTTCTTGTTCAACTTGAATCTGGTCTTTCATCACTGCTATAATTTCAGCTTCAGATCCACTCACACATTCGCATCTCCTTTTTGCCTGCAGTTAATTAACAATAGTTATTTCTATTCTTATAAGGCTATCTTTCGAGTATGTTTACTTAGAATGCCATAAGCATACTTCAGTCGATGTGTAGGGCTCTCCTACAATCTGGATGGTCGTATTCTCCGCCCTCTTCGTATTCGTTGCCCAGGAATTGGTTCATCATAAGACCTGCGTAGTTGCCTGTACCCACAGCCATTGCCACCTGTTGGGTGATGGGTCTCACATCACCTGCAGCCCAGACACCTTCTATGTTGGTCTTGCCTCTGTGGTCAGTTATTACATTGCCTTTTCCATCCACTTCAACACCAATTTGTTTGGCAATCTCAGATCTCGCAACATCAACAAACGCGACGAAGAAAACGTTGGTCCTCAGCTTTCTTCCATCTGTAAGAGTGACAGATTGGACAACTCCAGGCCTTGGAAAGTCGATGGACTTGATTTTTCCTGAGGTCCATTTGAAGGGAGACTGCTCCAGCTTGAGGAGTTCCTGGTGCTCAAACGGCACATATGCATCCTCGGTCATTAGGATCTGAATATTGTCGGTGTTTGTGAACCGCGACAGACTCTGCGCTACATGAAGTGCACTACCAACTGTACCAACATTTACGACTAGTACTTCCTTGTTCTTACAGAGTGGAGCTTCACAATCGGGACAATAGAAAGCACCGTTTCCAACATTAGCCACAGGTAGCCAACTTCTCCATTTACCATCGACCTTTGGGTGTTTTCTCGCTGTGCCAGTTGCTATCAAAAGTGTCTTTCCAGAGTATTCGCTACGGTCATCTGTACGATAGCTTGGTTCAGTCCGGATTTTGAACTTCGGATATTGCCCACCAATTTCAACAACATCAGCTGCGATATATTTCGCTCCGGCGGCGCGTGCCTCTCCCTGAATGTTCCTCAGAAGGCTTCTTCCCTCATGGTAGACTGAGCCTGAGAAATTAAGGATGGAATTGGTGTGAAAGTGCATTGGACTTGTACCCCTGTCCAGCACTAACACATTCCGCTCATGGTAGGCTAGATGAAGAGCTGCTGAGGAACCAGCTGGACCACCACCTATTATGATGGCATCATATATCTTAACCATAGTAAAGAACCCTCCTCACTGCGTTTGTTAACATGGTTAATAACTCTATGGAGAAGTGCATTTTTTATTTGCCAAGGCAGGCGCTTCCTGACTCCATTCCAAGGTCGAATGCCTTAGAATTTGCCTCGATGGTTTTGGGAGGTACAAGAGCAAGGACCGCTTTCCTCACTTCCTCAGCTGGAATTGGGAATTCTTCACAGGCAACTGTAGCTCCAATAAGGACTGAGTTCTCAGTGCGGGCATTACCTGCCTGGATGGCTAAATCAAGTGAGTCTAGAGGAATAATTCTAGAGGTTACCTTTTCCAGTTGTTTAATTATATCATCCAGAGTAAGGTATTTCTTTTTCTTCTCTTTGTCAAGAGCTACTCTTTCAGTTTCCGTGACAGAGGGCATGATTCTGTTACTCATGATGACTACACCATCCTCCTTCAGATACTCCACATACCTCAAGGCTTCGCTTGCCTCCATTGCGATCATCATGTCTGCTTTCCCATAGGGAATGAGTGGAGAAATTGGTTCTCCAATCCTGAAGTGAACATAAATTGAACCCTGTCTCTGTGATAGACCGTGCTGTTCTCCAGTCATCACTTTGAGACCTGAGTCCACCGCAGCTTTGCCAAGTATTGCTGAAAGTAGCATGAGTCCCTGTCCACCAACACCGGCAAACATGATGTTGAATGTCCTTCCTTCCTTACTCATTTTGTCACCTCCACATGGCGAGGAGCATCAACAGGACACACTTCTCTGCACTCAAGGCAACCATCACAGAGGTCTCTCTGGATAATCATCTTTGCATCAGATTCATCAACAGTGATTGCTGGACAATAGAACTCCCTCACACATGCATAGACTCCCCTACAGGTGTCTTTGACATTCTCACTTGGGATGATCTTCTCGCCCTTTTTCTTCTTCTCACGGTCTCCATAGAGGGCACACTCTCGACGAGAGATGATTACTGAGAATCCATCCGCCTCTATTGCCTCCTTGATAGTGCCGATGCAATCACGGGTCTCATATGGGTCTATAATCACAACTTTATCTGCACCAAGGGCTTCGAACATCTTCTCCATGTTGATCTTTCTTGCTGGTGTGCCTCCAGCATCAAAGGGTGAATTGGGATTGAACTGCTGTCCAGTCATCGCGGTAACTGAATTGTCCAAGACAAACAGAGTAACATTTTGATTATGATGTATAAGATTGACTATCCCGGGTAATGCGGCATGATAAAGTGTACTGTCTCCAACCATAGCAATCACTTTGTCTTCAAGAGCCATTTCCATTCCTGATGAAAGACCAAGTGAAGCTCCCATAGCCAACAATGAATCAGAGAACTCATTCGGAGGTAGAAACGCCATAGAGTAACAGCCGATGTCATTATTGAACACAATATTATCTCGAATCCTCAACTGCTGCAAAGCCTGTCGGAATGCCCAGAGGGTCCCTCGATGCGGACAACCAGGACAAAAGATTGGAGGTCTGTCAGGTAGTATCTCCTTTAGCTTCGTAGCCTTCTTCAACACGGCATCATAATCCGTACTCAGTTGCGTATCTGTGACCTCAGCGAGGACCTTTTCTACGATTGGAACGTTGTACTCGAGCATTTCTGAAAAGTGTCCACTCTTCTTCCCAACTATTTTGAGATCAGGATTCACAGTTTTAGCCAGAGCTGCTATTCGAGTTTCCAAATAGGGTGTCAGCTCTTCAACAACGATAAGAGTTGACAAAGATTTGATGAATTCAGCGAGCTTCTTTTCTGGAAGTGGGAAGATTGTACCCAACTTGAACACTGGAAGTTCAATCTCAAGATTCTGCATAGCTTCTTTAGCATGGAGGAAACATACACCAGCGGTGAATATCCCTACATTGCCGCTTCCTGGTACAACTTTGTTGAAGTCCGTCTTCTCGAAGTCATCTCTGACCGCTTCAATCTTTTCTAGAAGCTTGGCTTTCAGAGCTCGAGCAACAGATCCGACTGTAAAGTATTGTCCCTTCACATCTTTCCACTTATTCTTCTTGAAGGGTGTCCTATCTAATTTACCAAGGTCGACCATTCCTCTTTGGTGATTCACTCGAGTTGTTGTCCGCAATATCACGAGAGTCCTATGCTTCTCAGAGACCTCGAATGCCCATTTGGTCATGTCAAGTGCCTCCTGTGCCGTGGATGGCTCTAACATCGGAACATATGCAGCTTCACCAAAATATCGTCCGTCTTGTTCACTCTGAGATGAATGAGCATGAGGATCATCTGCAATCAAACAAACACATCCAGCATTGAGTCCAGTGTAACCAATGGAGAACATTGAGTCACTGGCAACATTCATTCCAACGCTTTTCATTGAAGTGAATGACCGCATTCCAGCCATTGAAGCTCCAGCAACTGTTTCCAAGGCCACTTTCTCATTGGCAGATATGTGCATCCTATAATCACCAAAATGCTCCATGACCTCTCCGAATGTGTCCAAGATTTCCGATGTGGGTGAGCCCGGATAGAAGGCAACAATTTTGACATCCGACTCGAGTGCACCTCTGACCACTGCTTCATTTGCAAGCATCAGGGCGGAACCGCTGTCAGTTCGCTTGATATCTTCTACTGTCATATGTTTATTCTCTCTCCGACATCCAGTAATGATGGAAATGACAGAGTTATTCAAACATAAGCATTGGCTTAGAGCAGTTCATTCCCCCATTAATCTCAGCAACTTTCGACGAATTAACCTTAAGTAATTCGTTTTCTTGCGAATTAACGGGACCAGATGCCAGAGGTAACGCGCTACAATGGAAATCCGTTTTAAGTGCCCCAAGTGCAAAGGCAACGCCTTAGTCCAAATGAATGAAGATGAGGCGGTTTCAGTTAAAAAACGGATTCAGAATGAAGGACGCTCACCAACACTGATCGTTAGATGTGAGAACAACCACGAATTACTAGTGACTCTCTATAACCTACGTGACGGTGAAGGGTTGGGAGTCCGAGATATTGTGTTACCACATCGATCGGATAGTGGAACGACAGAGTCCACAGATAGGGACTCGAAAGAACTCGACTGGCTCACGAAAGCGTTTGGAGGTAAGTCCTAATGGTTGTTCGAATGGTTGTACAGGTCGAACTAGACAACATGGAATCAAAGGTGCTTTATCCACCTGAAGAACAGAGTGCAGAGAGAGTGGCTCTCCTAACTGGAATAGTTCAGTTGGTTTCAACTGCACTTCAAAGAGATGATTTGACTCCTATTATATCCGATACCCCGAATTATATGAAATCCGATAAGGGAGTTGTTGGTTATATCCAGCGGAATGGATTACTTTTCATCTGTGAAGCGGACAATGAAAAGGAAGCTGGCCCCGTTCTGGCACTGATTCTAGAAAATATCAATTCTGCAGAAGAGTGGTTGACACATTTGATTACTAAAGCCCTACGAAAGAGAGGGCGAGAGATAAGTAGCTTGTGGGGTTGAAACTATGCAAATTGAAATTCCTATTGATTTCGATAAGGTGCTCATTGATTCAGGATCTGTCATTATTGTGATATTGTTTGTATCTCTACTAATCTATGCAGTACGAGTCCGAGATATTTACTCTGATATTGGACTAGGTACAAGGCGTGCATTGATTGCATATTCGTTGACTGGCATTGCAATGGCACTTGCCACTTTCTTTGGCTTGCATGAAGCGTTCAGGTTCTTGATTACTGGTACAGGAGCCTTCTTTCTTGGAGCTGTCGTGATTGCGGAAGCATGGATTCTCTTTTCAACGGATCGTGCAAAACTTAGTACAATTATAACAGCTTTCATCGTCATAGGTGTTTTTGCTAACAATTTCTTGGAGGAATTCTTTGGATTCCCTCTCTATTTCATGATGATTGGTCTATCCATTTTACTTGTAGGATCCGTTTATCTAGCCGTGGTGCTTCTACGAGAGAACCCCTCAACTTTCTCAGCATCACTGCTTTTGGTTCTTCTTATATATATGGCAACATGGATTTTCGCAGCTACAGACTGGACATTTAGCCATCCACAATACTATATTCTGCAAACCATTCCCCTTATTGTTGCTGCTACAGTTTTTGCCTCGGTCCGGAAACCAATGAGAAGGACATTGGCTACTTTCATTTTGTACTTCACTATTACACTCGGTTTGCCCATGCTTGCTGACGCTATTCGAGCAGGAAGTTGGGTGATTTTTTACTTTGTAGGTGTTGAAATATTCACAGCACTATGTTTGATGGCTCCACTGGAATACTTCCTAGAACAAGCAAGTGAAACTGGTGCGAGAATGCCTCTTTACTTGGGAGCTGTTGTAACCTTTGTCGCACTTTTGGTTGGTACACATTCATTATCATGGGCGATATTCATTAACCAGAGACTCGTATGGAATAAATATCTCATTTGGGCTGATGTTGTCCTTTGTACCTGCGCAATTATCGCGTTTATGCTTGCTGCTGTGTCATCATTCTTTGGTGAGTGGGTACAGACTTTCACACGTGAAGCATTGATTATCTTTGGAACATCCGCAGCATTTCTGACATTTCCATTGACTCAACCAGTTACTATCGCTAATGATTATGTCTGGACAACTATTGGTGTGATCATTGCCATAGGTATATTGATGTTTGTTCGACTGTCAATTCGAATAGTAAGGGCAGGCGGAGTTGCTGCGGCTGGTAGATTGATGACGTTTATTGTTTCTGCTCTGATGATAGCAATTGTCTCAGTTTTCTCGGATAGTATCCCTCCACTTCCTCCAAATGTACCTATTGGTGCAATTGCGTTACTACTCTTTGCAGGAGTCATTGCACTATTAAGCAGTCCACCTGTTACAGCGCGGTTATCACGTACTGCTACTCAACTGGAAGAACTAGAAGAGTTAGCAGTAGAAGAAGACAGTACGATAAAGATAGAATATTAGGTTATGAGCATGAAAATCCTGAAAGCCGTTATCCTCGGGGATACAGAATGTGGAAAAACCTCATTTACGCAACGGTATACAACAGGTAACTTTCCAGACCCAAACTTTCTCAGAACCACTATCGGCGCTAGTTTCGACACCAAGCGTGT
The DNA here is from genome assembly GCA_048940045.1 of Promethearchaeota archaeon. Taxonomy (GTDB): domain Archaea; phylum Asgardarchaeota; class Thorarchaeia; order Thorarchaeales; family Thorarchaeaceae; genus SMTZ1-45. Next base: position 21,257 of record JBHLOX010000013.1, on the reverse strand, counting down.
CACAACCTCTAATGGTAAAGATGTGACTCTGAGCATCTGGGACTTTGGTGGTCAGCTTCGGTTCATTGAGCAGTTGAAATCTATGATTCGTGGAGCCTCAGTTGGGCTACTATTCTTTGATGTTACTAGGCTCCAGACCTTGGATAACTTGGAAGGCTATTGGATTCCTGCAGTCGAAGAGAATAGTAATCTTAGACTTCAAAATGGTGATGGTCCTAGGTTCATGATTGTAGCCAACAAGGTTGACTTACTAGATGAAGACCGCTATGACTTCATATCTGATGAGATGCGCTTTGTTATGGAGAAATACGATATGGGTGGCCAAATGATATCAGCAAGAACTGGTATAGGACTAGAAAGGCTGGATGATGGCTTTTTAGCAATTGTTGATAGATATACCGAAGAATAATCTCCAATTAACCACCAGGGCTACCTTTCCATGGTGAGTCTTTCCACATGACATCCCAAATCAGATCCTCAGTGAGTGTTTCAGGCTCAATGACAGCTTTATGCAGTTCCTTTAGGAGGGCATGGTGACGAAGCTCGTCTTCACGAATCATCATAGCTATTGTCTTGACCTGTTCATTGTCGCTCTTATCAGCGAGCTCTCCGTAAGTTTCAACAGCCTGCTCCTCCATCTTGATGTGAGCTGCAATTCCTTTCGCTATCTTATCTCGTTCCTTTTCACTGATGAATGGAGTAGGACCTTCCACAGCTTTTCGGAGTGATTTGAGTAGAGCTGCATGCTTCTTAGAGTCTGTAGAGACCGCCAGTAAAAGGTCCTTAACGAAAGCGTTCCCCAGCTGTGCAACATTCTCCTCAACAATTTTCACAATTTTCAATTCGAGATCAATCTGTTTATCGATGAATGCGAGAGTTTCTTCATTGTTCATGTCTGGTTCACTCCAGATTTCTACGGGGCAATTGAATCGTCGTCTACTTAAGGGTGTTCTCAAAGGGCAGCTGATTGTATCAACCACTTCATAATTTATATCAGTGATAAGACAAGACATTCCACATTCGAATTTCGAAACAGGAAGTAATTCAGACATGGCGAAAGCAATTGTATACACAGCACCAAAGTGCCCACACTCAGAAAGGCTGAAAGAATTCCTCTCTAGTATTGATGTTGAAATTGAGGAGAGGTGTGTCTTCGAGACTCCGGATACCTTAGATGAGCTTAGAGAATTGAGTGGTCAGATGGCTATACCTGTGACTAAAATTGATGGTGACTTCTTCATCGGGTTTGACCGACGAACAGAACGTCGACTTAAGCGAAAACTGGGAGTGTGAAAAGATGTATGATTTAGTAGTAATTGGTTCTGGTGTAACTGGCTATGGTGCCGCCATGTATGCAGCACGATTGGACCTAAGAGTTGCAGTGATTGGCGATGTTGAAGGAGGGACAATCACACTCACTGATGATGTGGCGAATTATCCTGGTTATATTCAACTCACTGGTCAAGAGTTGGCTGACAAGTTGAAAGAGCATGCATTGGATTACCCTGTGTTCATTGACGTAGGACTGGTGACAGATGTCTTCAAATCAACGCAGAACTACTTCTATGTTGTCACGGAAAACAAGACGTTTTTGGCAAAAACAATTCTATTTGCCACTGGAATGAAAGACAAAGAGCTTGAAGTTCCTGGTCATGATGAGCTCAAGAATAAGGGTGTTAGCTACTGCGCGCTCTGTGATGCACCACTCTACAAGGACAAGGTCGTGGGAGTTGTTGGGGGAAGTGATAGTGCTGTCAAGGAAGCACTCCTATTAGCGAAATATTGCCCTAAGGTGTACATAATCTACAGACGTAAGAAGATACGTCCAGAACCTGTGAATGCCCGTCGGGTCGAAAGGGAACCCAAGATAGAGATTATCACAGAAACTAATGTGACCGAAGTCCTTGGCGATCAGAAAGTCATTGGTGTCAAACTCGATAAACCTCACAATGGGTCTGACACACTGACCCTCGATGGCATCTTCATAGCTATTGGAGGTATTCCATATTCTGACATCGCCAAGAAGCTCGGTGTTGAACTCAATGAGAAGGGCGAGATCAAGATTGACCGTTCAAGTCGTACAAATATAGATGGTGTGTATGCAGCGGGAGATGTGGTAGACACCGAATTCAAGCAGGCTATTACCGGAGTGGCTGAGGGTGTCCATGCTGCTTATCAAGCCTACAAATATGTGAATGAGAACGAGTTTGTCTTCACCTGTGAGGAAGAGTGATACTACTCATTTAGATTTCAATGCAATTCTCCAAGGATAGAGCTCTGCGTGAAAGATACCTTTCTTGACAGCAGGGTCATTCCGCATAATCTCAAGGGCAGCTTCTCTTGATTCTGCTTCTATCATACTCAGACCAATCAGCACTTCAGAGAACCTCCCAGCCATTGTGAGAATACCTTCCTTCAGCAGGCTCTGAAGATATTTGAAATGCTCAGATACTATCTCCTCGGTTCCTTCAATTCCATAGTCATTAGCTGGTCGTAGCATTATAACATAAGATTGAGTTTCCATAACCTGAGAATCACTTTCCCACTATAATCAGTTTTGGAAGTGTCAACCGTCAACAGCTTCGAACAATTTCTCTACAAACATATCAATGGGTGAGAGTCCATCGATGAAAGTCGTTTCATTAATGACAGTTTTAGGAACACCAAACACACCATACTTTGCTGTCAATTCCTGAAACTCTAATGACTCAATCATCTCTGATGAAATACGCGGATTAATGATGGCTGCTTGATGAGCAAGTCTAGTCATATCAGGACAATAAGGACATTGAGGGGTGACAAAGACCTTGATGTTGATTGGTTTGTCAATCGATGCGATGTCTTCAATCACATCTGGCTGTAGTGTAGATACTCCACTTGATACATCAATTATGGTCCGTACCAATGCCCCAAACTCATGACCAGCTGGTATCCCATAGAACTTGATACTGTACTCTTTCTCTCCATGAAGAACGATTGCAGGGTGATAGTCAACACCCCATTCTACAGCCTTACCTGAATCTAGTGAACCCTTATGTTCAATAATATTGATCTTATCACTTAATTCAGCGAGTTGCTCAATCATGTCTTTTACATCATTACAGTAGAGGCAGTCCCTCTCCTCAATGAAAAGGTGCGCGGTTACATTATTGACAATCCCGGTGAACAGCTCACGGACCTGTTCCCTGGTAGCATCATCCATTTCTACTACCATCACTAACACATCCTAAAACTGCAACTGCATGTATCAGTTATATTCGCTTTGATTTGGTCATGCAAAATCAGTGTACATTTGAGAGGCGACCTGTATCATTCTCGACTTCTGTGGTTGGACTCTCGAGAACCTTGACAACAGCTTTTCCGTCACGTTTAATGATCTCCACAATTTCATCCATGGAGCGGATTGTAAAACTCTCACCTTCTTTCAGGTGATCCATTACTCCACGACCAAGTGGGCCGTTGAGATATTTTGCATACATCTTCGCTATCTTGGCGATCTCTTGCTCCCTCGACAACATTGCGAGTCCTCTGTCTTGTTTAGCGACGCTGTTTTTACTGAGATTTTCCTTTTTATAAATCTACCATGGGTGCGCGCGAAATGGGTATTTAGACCCATTCTATCCGGTTATCCTCAATCAGCTCTTCGAGTGCTAGTGGTATGTCATCCTCATCCTGCATTCTCCTGCCCGCAACTAACTTAGTTTCTTCACTCACACCAAAATCCTCTAGTTCCAAACAGCTGAACAATGGTGTGATGTCTAGCTTGACAAATTCATTTTCCTCTGGATGATCACTATAGAGATAAAGCTCTGCAAGTTCTTCGCAGTTTTCGAGTGGCGAAAGATCAAGTTTTGTCAGATGATTTCCAGCAATATCAAGACTAGAGAGGCTACTTGCTTCCGCCAATGGGCGTAAATCTAGACTTAAGAGACCGTTCATGGCTAATCCCAATCGCCTTAACTCTATGCACGAGGAGAGTGGTGTGAGATCAATCTCTTCAATCGAATTTCCTCCCAATCGAAGTATTCTGAAATCCAAGCAATTACTGAAAGGCGTGAGGTCAATCGACTTGATCTGATTGTGATGGAGATACACAAATTTCAGTTTTGTACACCTCGAGAGTGGTTCCAGATCAATCTCTGTGAGCTCATTATACATCAAGTTCAATTGAAGCAGATTAGTGCAGTTTGAGAGTGGTTGCAGATCTATTGATTTCAAAGCGTTATTCTCAACCTCTAAGGTTTCTAGATTAGGACATCCTGATAGAGGGGTGATATCTAAAGTATCCAAGCCATTATTGAAGAGTCTAAGCCTCCTTAAAGACTGCACAGAACCGAGAGGTTTCAAATCAATCGAATCGAGCTGGTTCGAACCTAGATTGAGTTCCTCTAAACTTTCGCATTTCGCTAAAGGTTTCAGATTGATTGACTTGAATTGATTCTTGAATAGACCTAGTTTTTGGAGACTCGAACAACTCTTCAAGGGCGTAAGGTCAATCTCCTGAAGTGCATTGCTTCCCAACTCAAGGATCTTTAAGTCTGGAATTCTTACGACCGTTTTAAGGTCAATTGACGTGATCCCCTTTCTCAACAGGTCAAGGGTGGTTTCTTCTTCATCGATCTCGAGTTCACGTGATTTACCTTCTTTATCCACATAAATGACAACAGGGTCTTCCACCTTTCGATATCCTCCCTAGTAAGTGAAGGATGTGTATCGGGTACATTAAGGTATTCAAGGTTGTCGCAAAGCCTATTCTTCTTTCGGTGAATTAGAAAAATGTTAATGCTGGAGTGTTTCTCTATCTCTTTGTGTTAGTGATGATTGAAGATTCAAAGCGATGGAGAAACTACCTAGACCGCATAGTGCTTCCAATTGCTGGAATCTTTTTCTTGTTACAGTTTTTCATTTTCATTTTCAATTACAATTTCTATGGAGTTGTTTTTCTTATATGGGTGGGTTGGTTGTTAATGATACCTGGGTTTTTGTTAATCATCGTTTCTGAACCAATATCGAAAGGAATTGAAGAAACATCCACTCTACAATTGATGAAGAATAGAATTAGTGACTTAACACAGCATCCTCTTTATGATGGTTGGCTTTTATTTTCTATAGCATTAACATTGATCTCTCAATATTGGCTGACCTTTTTTTTCATGGGTGTACAGATCCCTCTCATCCTATTCATCATCTATAATGAGCGACCTGGTTTCCTAACTGATAGTCAATGAGTTAGCTTTTTTAATGGCAATTACTCGGCCCGACCATCCTATCCTAGAGATGATGATAAATGGAGAAGAAGACACTCGGTATTTTGTTGACCACTTCACCATACACTTTCCAAAACAGCCACACATTCTATGATTTGTGCAAAGCAGCATTGGCTGAGGGGTATGGTGTTAAGGTATTCCTTTTCGTTGACGGTGTCAACAATGCTAAACTAAACCAAGATCCTGATCCTGACAGACCGATGAATGAAAAGTTTCAGGAACTGAATGATGAAGGAGTTGAGTTTCAAGCCTGCGGACTTTGCACTTCTGCTCGTGGTTTTGATCAAATGGGCGGCGATTTCATTCCTGGAGTAGAGGTTTCAGGACTGACAGAATTCGCTGAGATAGTTGGAGAGGTGGATAGACTAGTGACCCTCTCAGTGTAGGAGTGATTATCATGGAGTTTACAGAAAGACCAGTTCTAATTCTTATCACTAGCAGACCATTTGGGAAGATATTGGCTGCTGAGGGGTGGCGAGCAGCGGTCGGTATGTTTGGAATGGATCATGAGCCTCAACTGCTTTTCATTGGCGATGGAGTGTACGGTCTCATAAGGGACCAAGATATTATGCATATCCGAATGTTCAAATCAACATTCGAGAGCTTTGATGGTCGTATTTGTGTGAGTAAGAAATCAATAGAGGAACGAAGTATCTCCGCCAACGAGCTCTTTGAGAATGTAGAAGTTCTTGGAGAGGAGGATGTTGCAAAAGCGTTTACAGGGAATGAGATTGTAATAACATTCTGAGGAGGAAATGAAAGTGAAGTATCTAATTTGGCTGTCCAACCAATGTACCAGTGTAAAGGAAGTAGTTGAAGCTATGAGGACTCAAGGGATTAAAACGGATCTCCTCCTCGTGCAAGATGGCGTTTATCTGGCAGATAAAGGCTGTCCATATTCTTCGGAGATTAAGGCTCTCAATGTGAAGGTTCATGCTTCAAAACACCACATTGAAGAACGAGGGATCGGTAGTCGATTAGTTGTTGATGTTAATCAAGTAGAATATCCCGAAATGGTGACACTTCTAATGGAGGAATACGATAAAGTCATCTCATTATAGAGCAGTATATGAAACGAGGGTGAAAAAATGGCAGAGAAAATCTATGTGATAAGTTGCAGTCAAGACCTGCAGAGCCTGGGTATGGACAGATTGCGAACTGCAGTAGACGGAATGGAAGAGAGAACTCTTTCATTGGACTGGTCTAAGGTGCGGCTTGTTCCTGTAGTTGCAGATGAAAAGGTTGCTTTCAAAGAAGGAGAAACTAACTTTGTACCTATAAAACCAATTTCAATTCCTGCGAAATCGGTTGTCTTTCAGTCATTCTACGGAGTCAATGGGATGGGTCACCTCTCCTGCGTCGGTTCTCAGGAGTTCAAGCGACCTAATGAGGATCGTACTGCGGACATGTCCATCTTTAAATCACGGATCAAGGCATCTGTCCTTAAGGGAGACTTACTTGGACAGATATTGATAGTTCAAGGTGAATAATTGAAGTGTAAAATCATCCTGTAGAGGAGACTCAATGGGATGATTCAACTCTTCTCTAGTATCCACTACATGATAGGGACTCATCAAAGACCTCGTAAGTAACTAGGTTTCAATTTACTTTTATCATCACTTCCAATTGTGTCAGACAAGACTTTCAGTATCGCTTCTTTGTCCGCATTCAACGTTCCGCGAATAGGAAGATAGTTTGAAGCATGATTTGTCCTGAAGACGCAATTTGTCAATTCAAGCCCCTCAATAAGGATCTGGAGCTCTTTCAGTATATCCCATGGGTTCATGGGTTCAAACTCTCGATTCTGAATCATCTTATTAATTTCGGTACCAGGTGGAGTCATTAGAGTAAGAGCTCCAATATACTCAGGATCAATTTTGTTCAGAACCTTAGCTGTAGCCTGCGCATGTCGTTCAGAGTTTTCGAAACCCCCAAGCCCAAGAATAATTGTAAGTGAAAGGGGTATTCCAGCATCTCGAATCATCTTGCATGCTTTGATATTCTCCTCTGAATCAACACCTTTTCTGGACCATTGAAGTAAATCATCGTCGCCCGTTTCTAATCCGAGGTACACAATACCCAGACCTGCTTCCCTTATCTTTCTCAGGTCATCAACACTTTTACCACGGACATCTTTAGCATACCCATAGACTCCTACTCGATCTAATGACGGTAACTCTGGTTTAAGCACATCTAATGTTTCAATGAGCTCATCAGTTGACATGGCCAACGCATTACCATCAGCCAAGAATACACGGCGTACATGTCGTTTGTAATCCAAAGGAAGAGATTCCAAGTCAGAACGCACTCCATCTGCTCCTCGCACTCTGTACTTCTTCTGCTTGTATGAAATGCAGAATATACATGCATTGTGAGAACAACCTACGGTTGCTTGAAGAATCAGACTTCTAGCTTCACTGGGGGGTCTCCAAATACTTCCTTCATACGGCAGCATGATTAGTCACGGCAAAGCAAGATTGGACAATCTTTCTTCATCTTCTTTTGGGTCTGAACAAATCACTCTAATACTACTTCCATAAGGCCATAAGGACTAGGTTCTATTGAAAAGATCTTGGAGTTCATCTCAATGAAAGATGTGCATGGAGGAGCAAACCGGTCAGAGGAGATTAAAAACTATTTTCACCAACTTCTGAAGTCATCTGGTGAAGAGGGTGATATTGGATTCACCAGGTTCAAAACAGTCTTTGACGAGTTGATGCCGATACAAAAAGAGAAACTCCGGGAAATCACTGCGTCACAATTCGACATGTTAATGGACGAGGGTTCGATGATCAGTATTGGTATCACATATCGAGACCCTATAATAGACTGTATTGACTCAGTAAAAAGCGGGGAGATTGACTACCAGCTCTGGAATGAGTATGCACTGGAATATGATCGTCTCAACCAGCTTCTAAATAGAATGTCAAAGGATATCGCGGACAAGTTTGGTGGGATTGCAATGAAAGCAACAATAGGTGGCATCATCGGTGAAATCAATCACGTCACAGACTACTATGACAAGGTCATCTCTCATCGAGTTGTTGCTGAAAATGCTGGTCTTGGCTGGAGAGGAAAGAATCAGTTGATGATTCACGAGAAATTCAGCTGTGCAATCAGGTTCGCCTCAGTCATAGTGCCATATGCTCTAGATTGGAATGAGAAATCAGAAGCAAAATGCGGTTCATGTACTGCGTGTGAGGAGGTCTGTAGTTTCATTAGAAATCGAGAGATTCTACCAGACTACAGGGAAAACTGCAGACGCTACATTTTGTTCCTCCAATCCAAAGGCATCGAGAAAGACATCTGTGGAAAGTGCATTAAAGCGTGTTATCAAAAGAGTGTTTTCAGCGATGTGTTTTCACTTCGGTCATGATTCAAGCTTGACAATTTCCTCCCTTTCAGGATAGTTGATTATGACTATTCCCATTACAACCAGAATTAGACCTATAATATATGTCCAATAGATAACCTCTCGCAAGATCAGATAGGAGAAGATAGTACCGAAGACAGGTACAAGATTGATGAAACCCCCTGCCCTCGTGGCTCCAAGTTCATTGATACTGATGAAGTAGAATAGGAAACCAATGAATGTGACACAGATTCCAAGATAGAGTATGTTTATCCAAAACACTGGGTCAATCAAAGCGGGAAGTGTCCATATCTCTTCTGTTAAAGCACCCATTCCAAAAAGCAAGGCTCCAATGATCGAACCCCCAGTTGTAACCTCCAGAGGTGATAAGGTTTTCATTGCTTCCTTGCCCACGGAAGAATAGACGCCCCATGTGATCATAGCTCCAAGGATGATCAGGTTGCCAATCAAATAATCCACATTGAAATCGAGAAAAGCCTGGATTCCGACGACAAAAATAACTCCGAGGAACGCTATCAAGAAACCAAGATACTGCCATCTTTCCGGTAAGCGCTCCTTGTGATAGAGATGTGCAACCAAACTGACAGTAGCAGGATTGAATCCAGCAATTATTGCTCCTTGGGCTGCAGTTGTAAAACGCATACCTGTAAGAAAGAGAACTCCATATCCGAAAATTCCAGTTAAACCAACCAAGAAGAGAATCTTGAAGTTTACCCTATGAAAAATGCGTCTTGGTTCGTTCTCGGTGGCAAATAGAAGAATCAGGAATAGCACGCTTCCAGTTAAGAATCTGAAAAAACCTATTGTCATTGGTGGAGCTATTCCAACAATAATATCCCCAGAAAGCCAACTACCACCCCAGAATGCCATAGCAATTACAAGCATAACATAATTTCTGAGGGAGCTTTTGGGTGGGTTTGTGGTCATGAGTTTCTCCCTTGCACGGAGGTGAATGTGTATAATATAAACAGACCTGAATCGGTAAGATGCAGTCCTCGAAGGTTCCTATCGAAGAGTTCATATACGGTTGTGCAAAAAGAATGCACATCCGTTAGAGGTGTTTCCGTGCTGAATGAAGACGAACTTGAAGAGATCCGCAGGAGAAAAATGCAGATTTTGATGGAGCGTGCCAAAAAAGCGCAACAACCTCAAGTTATGGAGCCGATGGCTAATGGTCATGTGAACCTCTTGACGGATGCAAACTTTTGGCAGATCATCCAGCGGACGAAATTTGCACTAGTTGAGTTCTTTGGTGAGTGGTGCAGTCCATGCAAAGTTCTCGCTCCTATCTTCGCAGAATTGGCTCAGGAGTACAACGAGAAGGTCTATTTCGCAAAGATCGATATAGACCGTAATCGAAGGACAACAACTCAGTTTGGAGTTCAATCAGTTCCTATGGTCATTGTATTCAAGTATGGTAAGCCTCTAGGGAAAATACCAGGACTTAGATCTTACAACGACTATGACATGATGCTTGAACAACTGATTGGCAAGGGTCCAGATGAAAGCAGTTACGTTTAGAATGAGTGTAAGACCCGGAACAAGACTTAACCAGAATTTACCAACACGAGAATGGATGCACTGAATACGAGAAAGCTGTGGATTGTGAGCTTCAATGCGCGATTCCTATGCCTTATTCCGGGTCCGGGTTAGAGAACCTAACCACGCGTGATTTGAATCACTTAGTTTGAATATAAGGTGTGGTTTCATAGCAGCAATATCCATTACATTTATTTAGTCAAATTTCAGAGCCTTTCGATTTTTCGTCACTTTAGACATGCATGAGATTCAAGATTTTCTAGTTCTCCTCTGATCACTGCGATTGGCATAGCCTTCGTATTTGTTGCATATCCATAATTTCCTGACCTATCTGCTACGATGATTCCAGCTTCACTTCCAGTCTTCTTCTCAAACATGTCCATCCCTTTCTTTGCAGCAGCCATGACATCTAAGCCTTCTTCGACATAGAGGACTGCCATCCTACTAAGAACGACACGCATGATGTGTTCTCCCCAACCCGTTGCAGATGCACCGCATATGTCATTTGCATAAGCTCCAGCCCCCATCACAGGTGAATCCCCTACTCTTCCAGGAGTTTTCTTAGAGATGCCACCAGTGGATGAGGTCGCCGCGATGTTTCCAGCTGTGTCTACAACAATACATCCAACAGTATCCCCACTTGGGGAAATCTCTGATCGTTCTATTAATCCACTGTTGTTCTCCACTCTATAGCCTTCCTTAACCATTTTGTCGTACAACCTCTTTGCATTCTCACCAGCAAAGAAATTGTAGTCTGTTTTCTCCATTATGTATCGAGCTAATGAGATTGGATTTTGGATTCCAGTAATAGCCCCCACTGAACCAAACTGAAGATTCTTCCCATCAACAATCATCGCATCAAGTTCTTGAACACCATCTTGATTCGGACGAGCTCCTATTCCTGCATTGAGTTCCCCACAACTCTCCATGAAGAGTGTGCAGGCTTCTGCTGCATCAAGGACTGAACCACCATTCTTCAAAACCTCAAAGCCAACCTTCGCGGCTTTTTCAACGTACTCTATGCCTATTGGAATTCTCTCATCCTTCCATGAACCTGCGCCGCCATGTACGAAAACCAATGGGAGTTTCATCTGCACCACCCAGAATCGATTGCGAATGGTCGAGGGAACACCAGTGATAACATTATCCCTTCATGGACTGAATATCTGCAGAGCATCATCTTTTGAGATAAAGAAAATAAAGAGGGGTGAGAAAACCGGCCTGAGGGTATCGTGTTTCACCATTGAGTGCCTTCGAATGCTGCTTTGACAGATCCCTGCATGAGGTAAATAATGACAATGAGTGAGTAGATGATAGAAGGTAGCATCGAGATTACCAGGAATGAACTGTAGGGCCCTCCCATGAACCCACCAATTGCTACTGTCGACACTACTCCACCTAATAGTCCAATAATCTGCATTATGATAGCAGCCATTCTGGACCATGAAATCAATTGGAATAGAGCAATACCAATAATTAGGTTAATCACACTCATCAAGGTAGTATATCCAATATAGAGCAGTCCATAGGAACCAAGTCCATAGAAACCAAAGCTAGATGATATAAAAGCTAGATTAACAATCGCGCCTCCTATAAACAGGATTGCTATTATTATCACTCCTATTGGTCTCTCTCCTTTTGGTGCTGCATAATCAGTTGTTGAGATCGGTATTTCCGCCACAAGTTTCCCTCCAAGAAAATATGGTTTAGTTTAGATATCTGTTTGAGAGCTAATATACCTCCCGATGAAAGGGAAATCATGTAGACTTAAGTTCGAGAATGACTCACTTGGTAAGAGATGACATCAATAAGGTTCCTTGCGAGAGATATGCTTGATTCTATCCATATTGCCACACTGCATGTTCTAGTTGATACCGGAGTGCAGGTAAAGAATGAGACTACGCGTGAGCTTCTTGAGAAGAATGGTTGTACAGTAGATTCAGATCAGGTTAGGATGTCCGCTTCCTTAGTGGAAGAATCAATCAAGAGAGCTCCCTCATCATTCGAACTCTACACTCAAGATGGAAAGGAATCTGTCAATATCGGTGCTGATGATGTCAACTTCAACCCAGGCTCAACAGCTGTTTATTTCAAAGACCGTGAAACAAGAGAGATTCGCAAAGGAACCTTACAGGATTGTGTTGAGCTTGTCAAACTTGTCGAAGCTCTAGAGTATCTCAGAGCACAGAGTACTGCCCTTATACCTTCTGATGTGCCAGAAAGCCTCTCCGGATTATACAGACTCTATATCATACTGAAGCATTCAGTAAAGCCAATAGTTACTGGAGCCTTTAGAAAGGAGGGTGTCATGAACATGAAACGATTGCTTGAGGTAGTTGCAGGAGGTTCTGAGGAACTCACTCGCAAACCACGAGCGATTTTTGACTGTTGTCCAATATCGCCGCTCACTTGGGATGATTCTGCATCGCAACACCTTATGGATTGTACATCCTCCGGGATTCCCGCCGCAATAGTACCTGCTCCCTTAATGGGAGCCACAAGTCCAATCACAATCCAAGGAACTCTTGTATTAATGAATGCTGAAATCCTTAGTGGCGTAGTCATAGCTCAACTGATGAATCCAGGATCTTCTATCGTTTATGGATGCGCATCAGGGTCATTTGATATGAAGTATGCTACACCAAGGTTTAGTTCAGTTGAAGCATTACTTGTAGCGTGTGCCATATCTGAGATGGGAAAGCACTATGGATTGCCAACTCATGCATACTTGGGAACAAGTGATGCCAAGACTGAAGACTCGCAGAGCGGGTTTGAGTCTGGATTGGGTCTTATACTTGGAACTCTTGTAGGAACCAATATTGTATCGGGTCCAGGGATGCTTGCTCAATTAAATTGTCAATCCTTAGAGAAACTGGTTATTGACAATGAACTGTGCGGTGCCGCCTATAGATTCTCGAGAGGTATTGATTTCGAGGATTTCGGGGTTGTTACAGAATTGATAGCGAAAGTGGGATCGAGCGGGGATTTTCTGCGGCAGAAACATACCTCGAAGAATTTGAGATCTGAACATCTCATGCCTACAGATGTGATTGATAGATTGACTAGCGATTCTTGGGTGCAAGGTGGATCAAGAAGCACAGATGAGAGAGCAAACGAGAGGGTGACGAAAATTCTTCAAGATAGTTCGTTTGAGGTTCCAGATTACCTCAGAGAGCTGGATGGAGCATTTGAGCAACTCAAGAAGAATTATGAAACTTAGTATGAGGAGTGATTCTACAGTGAATGATGTTATCTCAGAGATTGATTGCTTTAGAGTCGATGGTGATGAACGCGAAAAGAAACGAGAACCAATTGCGATCGAGAAAGAAATACAGTTGATTATGAATGACCAACCAATCAATTCTTTCCTTTATAGTGCTGGTTTAGATGAGCAACTTGTTGTTGGATATTTAGTGTCATCAGGGTTAATCTCCAACCTCAAGGATATTGAACGAATTGAGATTGAAGAGGATGTCTGCAAGGTTTGGGCATCTCGAAGGGAAGACCAACAATCAGCAGCTCAAGACGTGGGACTCACAGTTTCTCACAGAAAACTGATTGAGATTCGTGCTAGACTACTGGAGAACCAAAAGCATCACAAGAAAACGGGTGGATTTCATGGAGCGATCATTTGGGAACTGTCAACAGGCAAGTGGTTCGTTTGTGAGGATATTGGGCGCCATAATGCTGTTGACAAGGTGATTGGTTATGGTCTTCAAGAGGGATACAAATTTCCACATTCGATGGTTCTGCTCTCAGGAAGACTCATTTCAAACATTGTTTCAAAATGTCGTAATAGTGGAATTCCATTGATGGCTTCAATGACTGTCGCTACTGATGGTGGAATCCGTCAGGCTGTGGATTCCAATATGACCCTCATAGGGTCTCTATCTGAGGACGGCTTCTGGTTATACAATGAAGGTGTTGTGAAAGTCACCTGAAATAAAAAGAGCTAGCTCCAAGAATTGAGTCTTATAAGCTGAAAATTCCTCTTTATACTCAGATATTAAAAAATAGAAAGGAGGTGTTTTTTGATGAATGAAACAATCATAGGGAATATTGGTGTGAGTATAGATACGGGTTGGTTTGGTAGTTTGATTTTCACATCAAACCGATTAATTATAGCTAGGACTGAACAGAAACGCTACTCACAAGAGCACACAAGTTATCTAACAAGGATTATCTTAAACCGACTTCGTGGTAAAGAAATTGAAGAGGATAAAAACAGAGAACGCATGTATTTGAAGGGGCATCCTGATAACATACTAGCCTCTGATAAGAAGAACTTCGAAATACCCTACTCGTATATCATAAGCGTTGAGATAGAAAAACCGGGACGGGTTTTTGCAGGTAAAATCACAATTTCAACAACTACTAGAGAGAAGCCGTTTACATATTTCCTAAGAGAAGGCAGAGCATTATTTGAGAACCACATTAACCTGTTGCGTTCACTATTGCCAAGCAAACTTGTTGTATCCTAGATTATGATTTATCACTAGAGGACCATAGATTATAACTCAGAACAGAAGCAGTTATGGATGAAACAACTGAATTTTCGACTTCACCATGTCAAAAACACCATCCAGGTTACTGGATATATCATTCAAGTGATTAAAGACCGACTCATCATCTATTAGATAGGGGCACCAGGCATGATACAGAGCGTTCTTTGTCTTTGGTGAAATGGTTGTTCTTCTTGCAGGACCATATATGATGCTCGCTAGAATCCCTTCCTCATCATTCAGAATAATGTCATCTTTCTTTAGCTCTTGTTCTTGACCATTTATCTTTAGATATCGTTCTCCGCCTTTGGACACATCAAATTGCAGATCTCCTCTGATCTCATCCAAATCATGTCCAGAAGTCAGAATCCGATTATTTAGTTCTGCAAGAAACATGCTATCTACTAGTACAGAAACCTGTGGAAATTGTCCTCCCTTCTTTATTGATGTAATCTGATACTTTATTGGATAGACCTTCTCCCATAATTTGAAGTATGTAGTATAATACTGTATCATGTTGTCTACATCTACATCCTCGAAGGATTCTCTTATCCTAAGCTCCAATGTTCGTTTTCTCTCTTCCAGAACTTCATGTTTTTTGAAGTTGGGAACATCTCTAATCACTAAACTCCCAAAAACAGATTCAGGATATTTCTCTCTCAAATCACTCGTGAGGATTGTCTGCATACCTTATACCATCCAAGGAATGATATTTCCTAATTGTTCCTTAAATGGGTGCTGCTTGGCTTTCTCAGGAACTATCTATTCTCTTCTCTTTTGCATGAGAAAGAGAATCACGAGTGCAAGTATAGCAACTTCTCCACTAATGAGCATGATAATCAAAGGGTCAAATGTATTGTCAGCATATACACTCGGTTTTTCGATCGAATTCATTCAACGATTTGAACTCCTCTTCTCCTTTGTATGAGGAAGAGAATTACAATTGCGAGGATTGCAACGCCTCCTCCAATGAGAATGATAGTAACAGGGTCAAGTATATTGTCATCATGTATTCTCTTCCATGTTTCTGTATTCGCATCAAATGTCCAGAGGTCATTTATGATGAGATATGTATAATCCTCCCAATCACTCCCTGTGGCATCTAATTGGCCGCCACTGTATAAGATGACGCGGTCTGACTCACTATCATATGTAATCGCAATCCTCGACCTAGGGCTAGGATTTGGATTTGTACTAATTTGTTTCCAAGTGTTTGTATAGTAATTATAAGTCCATGTTTCAGAAACGACACTTTCTTCGAACCAATCTTCACAGCCGCCATGGAAGACGCAAAGTTCCGACTCTGCATCATAGGCCATGCAACCCAAAGATGACGGGTGATCTGCAGGAGTCATCTCTGACCATGTATTGCTGTTATAGTCATAAACCCAAGTATCTGTGTAGATGTTAATCGGCCAATCGAGGTAATACCCCCCTCCACCAAAGAGAACAACCCGATCAGATTCACTGTCGTATGTTATACTAGCAACACGATTTGAGGGAGAAACTGAGGGTTGCATATTTGTCCAGTTATTCGTGTTGTAATCGTAAGCCCACGTTTCATCGTTGAAAACACCCCCATCGCATAATCCTCCGAAGAGGATAATCACATCCGACTCGCTATCATAAGCCATATACGAACTCAATCTCGGTGAAGGCATCTGAGCTGGCACTCGGTTCTCCCAGGTGTTAGTATCATAATCGTAAGCCCAAGTATCATTCCAATTCTCCAGTGTTGTTGATGAACCATTTCTCTGCCCACTGAAGAGAATAATCCTGTCAGATTCCGCATCATAGGCCATTGCAGCACCCCCTCGTTTACCAGGTGCTGATGCGGGACTCATGTTCTGCCAGCTGTTCTCATTGAGATGGTAAGCCAAAGTATCTCCTAATGACTCGAAGTTCTCAGTCCATCCTCCAAACATGATGGAACGGTCTGAATCCGAATCATATGCAATTGGCATAGTGTTCCTATCGCTAGGCCACAAAACTTCAGTCTGCGCATCTACATTCATAATGGTCCATTCGCATTGGACAACAGCCGCTGCACTACTGATAGTAAAGATAATGAGGCAACTAATTGCGAGAACTGGACGAATTTTTCCCTTCATGTCTTTTCCTCCGTCACGAGTTAACCAATATCAGACAATAGATTAATATAATACACTTGTATTTAAATTAACCGTTTTAAAACAACCATTTATATAAAAGAGGTCATATATGATAATTGTCTTGGGAGAGCTACAGGATGTATCTTACTCTTAGATACCCAACCCCTAAGCAGGGAATGATTTGGTTAAAGCGACGTCAGAAGGTTTTGCCTTCAGATATAGCTCGTGAGTTCAAGGTTTCTCGACCCTTTGTGAGTAAGGCTCAGAGAGTTGCTGAGGAACGAATTGGACAATTATTGAAACATGCAGCATCTGTCAATCGCATTAAAATACGTCATATGAGTTCAGAATATGGATTTGCTGTAGGATACTGCTCAACAAATCAGATGAACACATTCATCCTCTACTCTCCAACGATAGGAGTCCAGACTTGGTTTGATCATGAAGGAGAATGTGGAAGTTGTGCGGAATTATCTGAATGCACGGACACACTTACTCAGCTTTCAGATGAATGGAAAATCCCACTGAAGGGGAAAAAGACTCCTTCAGATATGGCTGCTCATTTGTTCAAAACAATAATGGGGCGATTGAAATGGATCGAATAGAACAATTGAGGAAATTCATCTCAGACGCCATTAATCCATGCAAACTTCCACCGAATAAAAAACAACCAATTTCAATACCAGATCAACCTAGGACTCGGATATCTCGATCACAGGTCATTGCTATTGGAATTATGTCAATCACAACGATGGGACTCCTCGTTGTTTTGAGTGTACCGATCATTATAGCACCAACTCAGACTCCTCTGAAATATAACACAGAAAATGTGATTGTAAAGTTTAATGAGGGTGGCGATCCAATCTGGGACACTAGGATCTCAATAGCTAATGCATCTAGTAAGATACATTTTGAACCTGATTCAATTTGTATAATAGACTGTAAAAGCGGAGGTTATGCTGTCGCATCTCCAATCAGATGTCAGAGGAATGAGACCAATACCTGGGGAGTTTTGCTATGTCGAATTGATGAATCTGGAGCAGTTGTCTGGAAACGGATTTATGATGAGTTAGATATCGAGCTTGGTCTATCTCTAATTGAAATCCAATCTGGAAGGTTTGTTGTGGCTGGAACAATTCAGTTCCGCGATGAAGAAAGCAACTCCTGGGTTCAAAGAGTCTTTCTCATTTATACAGACCACTCAGATGATTCCTATCGTATTCTAGACTATCCTGAATTAACTGGTGTTAGGCTACATTCGTTGGTTAGATGTGCCAATGGAGATCTAGCAATTGTGGGAACCACAGAGATACACTCAGATAACGGAAGCAATGTGCTACTTGCACGTGTTGCTGAAAATGGAACTCTTTGTTGTAAAACCTTCATTGGGGATTCCTTGAATGATGAAGGAAACTCACTCATAGAGTGTAGCGACGGTGGATTTATTGTGGTTGGCAGTACTCAGATTGATTCCAGCAATAAGGACGTTCTCATAGTTCGAACTTCTATAGATGGGTCAATCATTTGGAACCGCACCTACGAAGATGAGGGAATTAGTGTTGGTTGGTCGGTCTGTGCGACGAATGATGGAGGATGTGCAGTAACAGGACTTCGGAGGTTGTCTAGCCGAGAGGCATACAAAACCCTATTTTTGGTAGTTGGGCCTAATGGTGATGAAATAACCCGCAAACCACTCTATTATCCTTCACAGTTTCGTTCATATGGCTTCTATGATGATTGTCGCGGTCATGCAATTGTTCAAACAGATGATGATGGATTCATAATAGCTGGTATGGTACGGTATAATCACCTAATTGACGAATGGGGTATGATGATTCTAAAAACTGACGCTTCGGGGAATTTACTCTCCAATTCAACATATGGTAGGAATTCTTGGCAAATGGCGTGTTCGATCGTCGCCTGTGAGGATAGAGGTTGTGTAGTTGCTGGAGTGAGAATCAATCCAACAAGATAACTGAGTTTGAATTCTTAGAGATACTTACTTACTTCAACAGCCTTAAAAAGTTAGACTCGTCTAAGATTTTTAGAAATTAAGGTTAGGTTTCATGTGGAGAGTGCAATCTATGACTTCAAGCCTCTTCTTTCGCATTTCGTTCCTATTGCTTTGGGCGATTTTTGGCATTGTCAGGGTGTACTATGGCCGAAAGACAAAGACACATGATAGTCTTGAAGGTGTAAAGGAGAAATTAAAAGCTGCAGAGAGAGACATGGGTAGAGAATTCAAAATTCTGACAGCCGTTATCACAGTAATCGGTGCAGTTGGCCTAGTTATGTATCTGATTTCACCACCTTGGTGGACATGGACTCGATTTCCTCTTGAAGAGTGGTTGCAATGGATTGGAATTATTATTGCAATACCTCCGATTTTCTACTTAGTCTGGGTACATAGACATCTCGACACGCAATGGTCAATCGCACTGGAGCTGCAGGAGGATCACCAGCTCATTACATCAGGTCCCTACAAAAGGATTCGTCATCCAATGTACCTTGGAATCTTTATCTACACCTTCGGATTGTCCTTGGTCGCTTCAGACATCTTGGTCTTCATTTTTTTCATGTTCTCAATCTGGGTGAATTATCGGAGGATTCCCGACGAGGAACAGATGTTGATTGATGAATTTGGTGACGAATATCGAGAGTACATGAAACGTTCTGGTAAACTACTTCCTCCCTTTCGTCGTTCACAAAATCCATGATCCAAAGAAATACTCAAAACAAGGTTGATTTCACAAAATACTATGACAGCTAGAAGCAGGTTTGAAGATTATCTTGCCATTGAAACTGCGGGAGGCCCTTCTTGGCATCCAAATGGAAAACGCATTGCCTTTGCATCAAATGCAACAGGACTATTTCAAATCTATACATGTGAAATCGAAGAGGGAAAGACCCTTGCTAAGACGCAACTTACAGATGAAGAGGATAGATGCACTGATCCACTCTACTTGTCAGATGGCACTCTGATATTCACCCGTGACCGTGGTGGAGACGAGAATTTTCAGATTGGTCTAATTGAAGAGGATGGCACTCTCCATTGGATGACCTCAGACCTTGGAGCAAAACATAGAATCTCACTTGCTTCAGAATCATATTTGTACTATGTTGCGAATCTCACTGACCGTGCTCGATTAGATGTCTATAGATGGAAGATACCACTACTTGAGAATAAACCTGAACTCATTTTTGAACCTGAAGAGGGCTTGATGCAAGTCGATGGAATTTCACCTGATGACAGCAAAATCCTGTTGACACAAGCCTTCAGCAATATGGATCAACACTTGTTACTTTTCGATATAGACACTTGCAATGTGTTGGACCAAACAGCGGCAATCAGCGGCAATCAACAAGTACGGTGGGAAATTGTCCGTTGGCTTGATTCAGAAAATATCCTCGTTAATACGGATTACAAAGCTGATTACAAACGCCTAGCAATCATAACAACAACAGGAGGATTCAAGCCACTTGATGATCTAACGAAGCAGGTTAAATTCGAGATTGAGAACTATACACACTCAAAGGACTCAATATGGATGTATTTTGTGGAGAACGAAGAAGGATACAGTACAATCCATAGGGCGGTGTTCTCGAAAGAAGGCGCTAGCAATCTTGAAACCTTGCAGTTTCCTCAAAGAGGAGTCATTCCGGTAGGTGATGCTCGTTCTTGGTCTAAACGTGCGGGGTTGAGAATCTCTAATGACGAACATTTGTTAGCTATCACAGTTAGTTCTGGAACACAACCCACCAATGTGTGGATTCTCAACATCAAAGACAAAGCAAATTGGATGGCAAATGATGTTAACATAGCAGGATTAGACCCATCGACTTTTGTTGAACCAACACTTCATCGATATGAGAGCTTCGATGGGTTGAGTGTACCCTATTTTAGATATATCCCTCATGGTGAAAAACAATTTGATAGTTGGCCTGCATTATTGATAATTCATGGAGGACCAGAAGCTCAGATTCGACCCGACTTCAGTCCGATCATTCAATTCTACCTATCAGCTGGCTTCGCAGTCATCACTCCTAACATTCGAGGGAGCGCAGGATACGGAAGGAAATACCTAGATCTCGATAACGTAGAGAAAAGACTTGACTCAATCAAGGACATCAAGCACTTAGCTCTTCATCTCAAGTCTGAGGATCAAGATATTGATGGAGATCGACTTGTGGTCTATGGAGTAAGTTACGGAGGATTCGCTGTACTCTCAGCGATGACTGAACATCCAGACCTTTGGAAAGCTGGTGTAGACATAGTTGGAATCTCAAACTTTGTCACTTTTCTTCAGAACACTGCAGATTGGAGGAGGTTTCTAAGAGAATCTGAGTACGGAAGTCTAGAGCATGATATGGAAACTTTAGTGAAAGTCAGTCCTATTCACAAGATTGACAGGATTGCAGCACCTCTCTTCATTATACAAGGTGATAATGATGAACGTGTTCCTCT